>JAFGWG010000090.1 GCA_016937255.1 Bacteroidales bacterium | reverse complement strand
TGTATTGGCCTCTAAAAACCGAGCACTTTTTTAGTTTTTTTTATTTTTGTGTCGGACAAACTGGTCCGACGGTGATTTATTATACCGAAGGATCTACGAAAGGGGTATTTCCGCAAGGTTTACCCCTTTGCTTGTTTCTTGTATTTGATCCTTTTTTCGTGGTATCGAACCACTCAAAAGGGGGACAAACTGGTCCTCTGACTCAATATTACCCGAAATATCGGACTGGGCGTTTTTCAGCGCTTCGACATACTTTCGTTTATACTCCATCGGGGAGTAATGGTCCAACCTGTGCAATATCCAATGTGTATTATATTTGTCAATAAAATCAGCTATTTCCCTTTGCGCCTCCTCTATAGAATTAAAAGATTTGATCTGCAGTAGCTCTTCCTCCAGCGTACGGTGAAACCGCTCAATTATGCCATTGCATTCCGGCGACCTTACATATGCCTTTGACATTCCCAGGCCAAGAAACTTCATCTCATTCATAAAGTCTGCAGAGTCATATTGTGAACCATGATCACTTCGTAATTGCAACTCCATACCTCTGCAAACATCTCTATTAACAGAGCCAAATTGTTTCCGAATAGCAGAACGTACTGGCTCCATAGCCGCAAAACGGTTACCAATCTTTGCTATATGCCAGGACAATATCTCGTCATTAAAATGGTCAATAACACCAAAGAACCAGTGCCACCCACTTCCATTAATCCAGATTTTTTTGCCATCAGTAGCCCACATTAAATTTGGTTTATCAGTTATAATGCGCCCCTTATGATCGTTCTTCTTAGTGCTTCTGGATCTCCTGTTCGGGCTCAGCAAATCATTCTCTCGCATAAGCTTATTTACTCGCTCTTTTCCAGCTCTAATGGCATTGTCGGTCCTCCTTTGCATGCGCTTTTTAACCTTGACATATCCTTCGGATTTGAATACACTATTCTCAATTTCAACCTTTATCTCATGCAAGACAGTCTCATCACTATGAATGGGTTTTCTACCGCGTTTTCCTGTTTTAGGCACTGGTTTCTCATACCAAGTGCTACTACTATAACCCACTACTTTAAATATAAGTCGCTTTGGATATGGCTTTTGTGTAATGGAGCATACCTCTTTGATCAACAAAGCGATTATCTCCTTTTTAGTTTTGCTACCAATTCGTTCTTTTTTTTTGTGAGTTCCAACTCCATTTGCAGCTTACCTATCATACGTTCGGCCTCTTTTAGCCTTGAATCATCTGGCTTACGCTTAAATCCATCAGAACCATGATTAACAAACTGATCACGCCAAGAACTAAGATCGGCGATCGTTACTCCATATTTACGGCTCGCAGCCTCCATGCTCTCTCCTCGAAGCAAGGATAGAACAATTTCTGTTTTAATTTTTGTCGTAAAACGTGTCTTTTTTTCCATAGCAGTACAAATTTAATTGTTTATTTTACTGCTCGGTTTAATTACGGGCTAATATAAAAAGAGATGATGGTTTTAAATAAAAAATGAATAATTTAGCATCAAAAAAATAAAATCATGAAAAGACTTGCTGCATTTTGTTTGTTTATTTGCTTTTTCATATGCAGTCAAGCTAAAGTGGTTGGTGATTCTGCTCTTTTGTTGCTTTATAAAACCATGCTTGACAAGGATTCTTTCATGCTTGAAAAAGAATTGAAGATTGCCGAAATCAAGAAGATGTTTGAAACCCCAAATCTACGAGACGAACAAAGGTACGATATCAATCTTAAACTATACAACGAGTACAAAACTTACATATCAGACTCTGCCATTCATTACACAAAACAGAATATAGAAATTGCTCAAAAATTGAATGTTCCTGTTTGGAGAAATGAGTCACAATTAGATTTAGCATCTCTATACATAATTGCAGGCATGTATATCGAATCAATCAATCTTTTGGAAACGATAGAAAAAAAGGAATTACCTGATTGGTTATTGGTTAGGTATTATGATTGCTACAAACAACTATTCAATTATTATTCTTCCAACAACATCTATACAAAAATCTACAATGAGCAAAGTAAAAAATACAGAGATTCTCTATTATCAATATTAGACAAAGAATCAAATCATTATAAAATTGTTTTAGCCGATAAACTAAATGATGAACTGAATCTTGGTGAGGCAGAAAAAATTCTAATTCATTTATTGAGCCAAACGAAATCAGATACTCACGAAAAGGCAGTCTTGAGTTATGCACTGGCCGATATATATATATGAAGAAAGGCGAAATTGATCTTCAATAGCATTATCTGGCTATTTCGGCTTTGTGCGATATTAAAAATGCCATTAAAGAAAACGCTGCAATGCAAGCATTGGCTTCTTTATTATTCGAAACAGGAGATGTTGAGAAGGCTTATTTTTGCATCAAATCATCGATGGAAGATGCCATGTTTTGTAATGCTCGCCTACGAACACACGAGGTTTCACAAATTTTCCCGATTATTGATACTGCATACCAGGAAAATATTAATAAAAAGAAGGCGGAACTTCAGATTTTTCTTTTCTCTGTCACACTCTTATCGTTATTTTTACTTCTCGCCATCATCTATGTTTATTTGCAAATGCGAAAAGTTGCCCGCATTAGAGGGAAATTAATAGAAACCAATAGCAGACTATTGGATCTAAACGACAATTTACAATCAACCATCGCAAAATTGAATAAAGCCAACTCCGAATTGAATGTTGTCAATGATGAATTATCCGAGGCAAACAAAATTAAAGAAGCATACATTGGTCACTTTCTTGATCTATGCTCAACTTATATTAACAAGTTGGAGAAATTTCAAAACACCTTAAACAAAAAGGCTAGTGATAAAAAGCTTGATGAACTCTATAAGATGCTAAAATCAAAGGAAATGATTGAACGAGAGTTGAAAGAATTGTATGAAAATTTTGACAAAATATTTTTGCATCTTTATCCTAACTTCATTGAAGAATTCAATGCCTTACTTTTGCCTGAAGAACATTTTACCCTAAAAACCAATGAATTGCTCAATGCAGAGCTAAGAATTTTTGCATTGATTAGATTGGGCATTACAGATAGTTCTAAGATTGCTAGTTTTTTACACTACTCTGCCAATACCATATACAGCTATCGAACCAGGGTTCGAAATAAAGCAGCTGTACCAAGAGATGAATTTGAAGATTTAGTGATGAAAATTGGCAATGTAACGTAACCATTCGCTGAACCCCGTATTTTAAACCCTCCGGCTTGTCTTTAGATTTGAGGGTTTAATTTCAAAGACAAGCGACATGTTC
>JAFGWG010000089.1 GCA_016937255.1 Bacteroidales bacterium | reverse complement strand
CTCACACTCACACTCCAAACTCACACTCACACTCACACTCCAAACTCACACTCACACTCACACTCCAAACTCACACTCACACTCACACTCCAAACTCACACTGTTATGCCCGCCCGGCTTGAGGGCATGAATAATAAATGAAATATTGACTCGGAGAATTTCCCCGTACAATGGTAATTGTTTATATCAACCCTTTCAGATTTTAATCTATTTTGTATCTTTACCAAACGATGCGAAAAAACATTTTTCTCATATCAATAGCGTTTCTGCTGTCATTGCAAATTTCTGCACAAAGCAGTTTTGGCGATAGCCTTTATAATCTAGGTCTTCTCGATCAGGCCATTGAAGCATATTCTGCAGAATTTAATGTGGAGAAAAATAGTGATCAACCCGATTTGGAGCATGCCATGCATTTAATGACCTCCTTGGGCTCAGTTTGTGAAGATGCTGGCCGCCTTGATGAGGCTTTGGAATGGTATTTAATGTATAAGAATTTTGTTGAAAAGTACAATCCTAACGAAATAGGCAATGCTTTGAATTTGATTGGCAATGTGTGGTTTCGTTTGGGTGATTTTTCAACGGCTATTGAATATTATTTTAAATCGCTGTATTTTAGCCAGATAAATGATGATCCACTCGCTATTTCCAGTGCCAGTAATAATATTGGTAATGTTTATTTTAGTTTAAATCGGTATGAAGATGCAGACAAGTATTACCAGAATGCCATACGATTGAAACTTGAATTCAAAGACTATTCCGAGTTACCATCTTGTTTGATCAATGCCGGAAATGTGAAAATGTTGCTCGAAGATTACCGGGGCGGGGAAGTCTATTTCCGAAAGGCTTTACAAATATCAACATCACAGGGAAATCAATTCAGGGCTCTTAGTGCCATGGTGAGTTTGGGTATATTATTCGAACGTACAGAGCAAATTGATTCAGCTTATTACTGGTTTGAAACTGCTCTTGAAATCATTGATGAGGATCAGCTTTCGGTAGAATACATCATGACTTTACGTGGACTTGGAGCACTTGAATTGGGTGCAGGTCATTATCGGCCGGCAATAGGGTATTTGCAAAAAGCACTTCAACTTACACAAAGTGCTGGTTTGACCGATATCAGTACCGATATTCTCGAGTTGCTTGCCGAAGCCTGCGATAAAGCAGGTTTATACAAAGAATCGTCTTTTTACTATAAAAGTCTTAAAACGCTTAACGATAGTTTATTTGATACAGGGCTTTCTGAAAAGCTTTCGCAGAATGAATCCTCTTATGAAAATCTCTTAAAGAGAAAGACTATCGAAATGCAGCAGCTTGACATTGAATCCGGGCACAAAATCAATCGGTTTCTTATGTGGCTGATTATAATAATTACAGTTTCTTTGCTTACAATAACACTTTTTATCATTAGGATTTTTCGCAACAGAAATAAGTATCAGAAACGTTTGCTTGAAGGAAGAATTCAGGAGGTGAGATTGCAGGCTTTGCGAGCGCAAATCAATCCGCATTTTGTATCAAACGCACTCAATTCTATTCAGAACTTCTTCATTAATGGAGATGTTGAACAGGCTACCGACTATTTGGCAGATTTTGGACAATTGATTCGTATGGTGCTCGATAATAGTCATAGCAGCTATATTCCTCTTAGCGACGAAGTAGGATTTTTGAAGCTCTATATCAAATTAGAGCAGTTGCGACTAAGCGGACATTTTGAATATGAGGTGGAATGTTCACCGGAGCTATTAGAAATGAATCCGATGGTTCCTCCTCTAATTGTTCAGCCATATGTTGAAAATGCCATCTGGCACGGTTTATCTCATTTGAAAAACGGAGGTAAACTAATTGTTAAATATCAGGAGTTGCACAGCGATATCAAAGTAAGTGTTGAAGATAACGGTATTGGAATGGAGCGCTCGGCAGAATTGTATAAACAGTATCCCCGAAAACGTAAGTCTTATGCCATGTCTATTAATAAAGAAAGGGTAAAATTATTTAAAGAATACTTTGATCGCGATTTATCCGTAAAATTTTCCGATCTTTGTGAGGGGGAGCAAAGTGGTACAAGGGTAGAAATTATTATTCCGCGCATAGAAAGGAGTGATTCATGAGAAAGTACCGTTCTATTATTGTAGATGATGAATCGGGTGCCAGAAATCTGATTCGTGGTTTTTTTGCCAGGTTTTTTCCGGATTATGAAATACTTGGGGAAGCTTCGTCTGTGGATGAAGCAGTTAAGCTCATTGATGAAGTTAAGCCTGATTTATTGTTGCTCGATATTGAAATGCCTCTTGGAACCGGCTTTGATGTGGTAAAACAATGCTCATTTCAGGATTTTAGTGTCATTTTTATTACGGCACATGACCATTATGCACTTGATGCTTTTCGTATTTCAGCTGTAGATTATTTGCTGAAACCTTTACGGGTGCAGGATTTAAGAGAAGCTCTTGAGCGCTTTGAAAAACGAGCAGTCGATGAAAACAAAGGCGGAATGCTGAAAATTCTTATGGACAATTTGAATACGGATTCCGCTGCAGCAAAGCGTATTGTTTTACCCAGTATTCATGGGTTTGAATTGGTTCCCATACATACCATTGTTCGTTGTGAAGCAGAAAGAAATTACACAGCTTTCTATTTAGACGGAGATAAAAAAAACATCGCTTCTCGCACATTAAAAGAGTTTGATGAGATGTTGACCCCACTGGGGTTTTTTCGAGTTCATCAGTCACATTTAGTCAATTTAAACAAAGTGATCCGTTATTATAAAGGCCAGGGAGGAGAACTTGAAATGAGTGATGGATTTCGTGTACCCGTAAGTCGCACTAAGAAAGAGGATTTGCTCAAAATATTTCTTGTATAGCTAGATAAATGAAAATCACCGATTAACCTTCGAAATGTACTGATTGATAACTCAGTATTATTATAATGTAAAGTATTCATAGATTTACAAGGTATTCACCAATCTTGTTGTTTATGAAAGCAGTTTTATCCGTTCTGACTCTTTTTATTAGCATTTATCTTTCAGCATCTGTACAGTTTGTTGAAAACCGTGGACAGGTAGCTAATATAGACGGGGTTGTTCAAACACATTTTTCTTTCTATGCTGATTTTGGTCATGGCATTGCATATTTCTGCAACGACCATGTTGAGTTCTATTTCTACGATGTTTTTGAAAAGGAACGCAGTGAATATTCAAACGAAGAGGAAGAAGCTTTTTTGCGTGGCGATTACGCAATTATTAGCAAGAAAACTCGTGTTTTTCGAATGGATTTAGATTTTTTGAATGCAAATCCAAATGTGCAAATATATGGTGAAAAGGAATCTGCAACGTATAATAACTATTATTTGCCTCATTGTGCGGAAGGAATTTTGAGAAATATTGATTATGGGCAGATTCGATATAAAGACCTGTATCCAGGCATCGATTTGGTTTTTTATGCCAATAATGGGAATCTAAAATACGATTTCATTCTTCAGCCCGGTGCTGACCCAAATGATATTATTCTGCAATATAGTGGTGCGGACGAGCTTAAGCTTGGTGAAAACGGAGATTTACAAATCCGCACCTTTTTTCATGAACTTACTGATGCAGCACCTGTTTTATTTTTAGAAGATGGAAGTATGATTGAATCTGAATACGTGCTCAATGACAATAAAATTTCTTTTTTAATAAAGGATTACAATGGCAGTGGTTTGACCATTGACCCTGAATTGAGTTGGTCGACATACTACAATAATAATTACAGTTCGGATACATGGACCATTCCCGCTTTTACTTCTACCGGCGAATTTTTCGCTGTGTGTTATACTTATTGTAGTACATATCCAACCCTAAATCCTGGAGGTAGCACATATTTTGATAATACAAGGGACGGCAGTGTTGATTTGGTGGTGCATAAATTTAATGCCAATCGATCAAAGGTTTGGGCGACTTATTATGGAGGAAACAATAGCGATTATCTTGCAGGATATACCGATTATGGTAAAGCCATTGTTGTGGATAATAATGATGAGCTTTGGGTAGCTGGAAATGCGGCATCAGGTTCTAGTATTTTCCCAACCTACAACCCAGGTGGAGGAGCATTTTACCAGACTCAGTCAAAATTGCATGGGGAAACATCTTTTATGCTCAAGTTTGCTAACGATGGCACACGCATTTGGGCTACTGTTTTTCAACATGAAAATGCAAATACTAATTCTTCAGGCATTCGTTTGAATGGGCTTGGTACAGATGGTGATAAAGTGTATTTTACTGGGCAGACTTATCGTTCAAACAGCAATGATATTCCATTTAGAACTTTAAGTGGGGCTTATAATAATACTACTTTTGTTGGAGCACAGGATCCTTTTATCGGGCGTTTTTCTAATTCATGTGTTTTAGAATGGTGTTCCTATTTTAATAGCGGAAATATCACAAAAACATCGTACAAACAAGGTGTTGATCTTCATATTGATAATTCAGGTAATCTGCTTTTTATTGGTCGTGAATCTCAAAACTCAACATATCCAGACGCTTGGCTTAAAGTTAATCCCGGTGGTGCATACGTGCAGGCTCAGAATAATGGAGATCAGGATGTACTGATTGCAAAATTCAATTCCAGTATGCAGGTATATTGGTCAACCGCATACGGTGGAAACGGACAGGATATTCCTTCAATGATTATTGCTGACAATGTTGATAATATCATCATCGTATGTCGCGCAGCGAAAAGTACAAACTTCCCAACATATAATCCGGGTGGCGGAGCCTATTACCAGGCAAGTAGAAATTCAAGTGGGACCTGGGGTTCTGATGGCTTTATTATGAAGTTCAGCCCATCAGGTGCTCGTCAATGGGCTACCTATTATGGAGGAAGTGGAGTTGATATTGAAACCATTTTCACTGGTGTTGGTGTTGATACCTATAATGAAGGGAATATCTACGTCATTGGTCGTACCGGTTGTACTGATTTTCCAACGATGTCGCGTACTGGCTCATATAATGATAATAGTTTATCAGGCACATCAGATATTGTAGGATTGATGTTTGATAATGATGGAGTTCGTTTTTGGGCTACTTATCTTGGTGGAAGCGGAAGTGAATCAACATACAGCTCAAAATGCGCTGTTCGGGTTATTGGAAGCACCGCCCGAATTATGGCTATTTCTTATTCAAACTCGGCAAATTTTCCTTTGGTAAATCCAGGTGGCGGGGCTTTATATGAAACCACTAAACTCACTACCAATGTGAATATCATTTTTGAATTCACCAATACCGATATTACTCTCCCTGCTGAGCTACTCGATTTTACGTATGATTGCACGGATGAAGGTTTGCATTTTGAATGGTCGAGTGCCAGCGAATCACAATGTAGAGATTATCAGATTCAAGTTCAGGATGGAAATGAATGGGAGACTATAGCAGTCATTCAGGCCGCAGGAAATTCAAATATTATTCAGAATTATTCATACGATCTCATAGAATCTAGTGGAGATCAGCAGTATTATCGTTTACTTCAAACAGATTTTGATGGCAGCGAGACTGTATTAGATCTCATTCCAGTCTATTGCTCAGAACATTTTGATTTCATGATATTCCCAAATCCGACCACGCAAAATCTCATTATTCAAGACGCAGGGCAGGGAATTGATGTTGAAAATGTGCATTTGTATGATGTTTTAGGACGAGAGCTATTCCTGGATAAGTTTCTGATTAATAATGGAGTGCAGGTGGATGTCACTGTGCTTGAACCCGGAACATACACTGTTATAGTCGAATTTGGTGCAAATAAACTTGCAAAAAGCTTTTTGAAATATTAAGTTTGTTAGTCTTTTTTGAAAATTACCTACTATGAAAAATATTTACTTTTTATTGTTTGCTCTTTTGATTTTACCTTTTACGGTAAATGCCCAATTTGTTGAAAATAGAGGGCAGTTTTCACATCGTGAAATTTCAAAACTTCGACCTGATATTCAATATCAGCTTACTGGAAGTAAAGTGATTTCTTATTTTTTGAATGACGGAATAGAGAATTACTTTTATAAAGTTAGAGATGCAGCTCGTGAAAATTGGTCTGAGGATTTATTAAATGATGAGGCCATGGGGTATGAAATAAAAATACCTCAAGATATTTTCTTCTATCGGTTTGATATTCGATTTTTGAATGCAAACGATAATATGCAAATGGTTGCAGTAGATAAAAATAAAACTTATCGCAATTATTATTATGAGTTTTGCCCAGATGGGATATTGTTTGTACCTGATTATAAAAGTATTGAATATCAAAATTTATATCATAATATTGATTTGAGATATATTACAAGGGAAGGAAAAGTGAAGTATGAGTTTGTTTTATATCCTGGAGCATTGGTTTCAGATATCAAAATGCAATATCAGGGTGTTGATAATCTGAGAATTAACGATAATGGTGATTTGGTTTATGATATTGCCGGTGAAGAAATGATTGAAGAAAAACCGTACTCTTTTTATTCTGCCGGAGGACAAGAAATTGTTTCTAAGTATATCATTGAAGAAGATAACACAGTATCGTTTATTCTTGACGGAATAGATTTGATTGATCAAAATCTTATTATCGATCCTGTTTTAACATGGAGTACTTATTTTCAGGGTGTTTATGGCGGATATCAGTACAATCCCGGGGTTGACGATGATGGAAACATCTTTATTTGCACTCAAGATGGAGCAGGAACTTTGCCAGTATTAAACGCAGGTAGCGGCCAATGGTATCAGGGGACAGAGGTTGGACCATCTCCAAACTGGGACTTGGCAATATTTAAATTTAATAATGATCTTTCTTTAGCTTGGTGTACATATTATGGCGGCATGGGATGCGAAGAAGGTTGGGGTCGGCGAAACGTAGCCTATGATAACGATAACGACAGGGTGTATTTTTCAGGTGAAACCGACACTCCATATTCTAATTCAGTACAAACTTTCCCTACTTATGATCCTGGAAGTGGTGCTTTTTATCAAGATGTGTCGTATGATAATGGAGCATCATATCCATTTTTTATTCAAATGACACCTGATGGAGTTCGTGAATGGGCAACACTGTTTACTTACGAAAATCCACCTTTTACTGGTGGCATGGGAACTGATATCGAATCGATTTATTATCAAAATGGTTATCTGTACTTTGCAGGTGAAACCAATAAATACTCACATTCCGGAATTCCTTTGCGTACATTAGCCGGTGCATATAATAATAGCTTTTATTGTGGCGGAGTTGTGCCTTTTGTTGGGCGTTTTAATACCAATCGTGCCCTTCAATGGTGTACTTATATCAACAATGGTATTGCAACATCATCATTCAGTACCGGCTGTGTTGATATGGTTGTGGATGAATCCAACAATATTTATATAGTGAACGATTACAGCGAATATTCCGGGTCGGGAATCAGTAACCTTCTGCCTTTGGTAAATCCGGGCGGTGGTGCATATTACCAGTCAACCGCAGCTAGTTTCGGAACATCGCGCAGAGGGAATCATCTTGTAAAACTTAATCCTGCAAGTTCTTCTGTTTTATGGGGAACTTTCATTCAGGGAACTACCTATAGTGGTTCATGGCCCGATTTTGCATCATGTCTTGCCGTGGATGGAAACAGTAATCTTTTCATGGGTTTCAGAGGCATGTACAGTTCTAATTTTCCTGTTACCAATTTATCCGGGGCATATAATCAGGCAGCAAGATATAGTACTACAGGCTCCGACGGAGGATTGGTAAAGTTCTCTTCAACCGGGGTTAAACTATGGGGTACTTATTTAAACGGTTCCTCACATCCAACTACAAGTACTGCAGTAAACGATATAGATATTTATCCCGATAATACATTCATTATTATTGGGAATACCGCTTGTTCTGATTTTCCCATTGTAAATCTTTCTGGTTCTTACAATAAAAGTACTATTACAACAGCTGGAACCACAGAAGGTTTTATCTCCAAATTTGGAACAGATTGTGCAATGGATTGGTCAACATATTTTCCTATTGGATATGGTTATGGTGCTGTTACTTATACAGATTGTGATGTAAGATATGTGGTTGATAATAGTGGTGGCTCAAATGTACCTTTAGTTAATCCGGGTTCCCCTGCATACTATAGCTCAACTGTGCAGAATTATCAGTCCTTTCAGGTTTTTGAGGATCAAACAGCTGTTGCATCAGTTGCCGCCAGTTCAATAAATGCGAGTGCAACATCAATCTGCGTTGGCTCATCAGTAACACTTTCAGTCAATGGCGGATCACTAGGAACTGGTGCTTCTTGGAACTGGTATTCAGGTTCATGTGGTGGAACATTAATTGGAACTGGAAGTTCTATTGTTGTGAGTCCATCCTCTAGTACTACCTATTATGTTAGAGCTGAAGGAGACTGTGATATTTCAGGTTGTGTGGCTCGTGCAATTACTGTAAATGCTATTCCAACGGTGTCTGCAAGTGCATCTCCTACAACTATTTGCGCAGGTAGTAGCACTACGCTAACAGGAAGTGGTGCGAGTACGTATAGTTGGAATTCAGGTGGAAGTGGAACAACAACAAGTGTTAGCCCTTCTTCTAATACTACATATACTGTAACCGGCACAAGTAATGGATGTACTAATACAGCAAATGTATCTGTTACTGTCACACCATTGCCGTCTGTTTCTGCATCGGCCACAGTATCACCGATATGTGCAGGATCAAGTACAACCATTAGCGCCACTGGAGCATCAACGTATAGCTGGAGCAATAGTCTTGGTTCAAACTCCTCATATTCAGTTTCTCCGGGT
>JAFGWG010000007.1 GCA_016937255.1 Bacteroidales bacterium | reverse complement strand
GGCTTAACAATAAACGCAATGCCGACATTGAAGCGTTGGCAATAGCAAATACAGCTATTATCGTTTTGATGTTTTTTTTCGTTCTCGGGAATACTCGCTTTGGTTTAGGATAATACGTTCGCTCTCGCTCTCTTTCTCCCTCTGGCTTAGGGATAACTTGTTCGCTGCGCTCACTTATTATCTTGTGCAGAAACTAGGGTCATTCACGCTCAAATTATTGTTTTCTTTATTGAGAAAACTCGTTCGCTATCGCTCTCTCGTTATCTCGTGCAATTTAGAAATTCTTACCTTACTTTTCGGGATTACTTGCTCGCTTTGCTCGCTCGTGATCCCATGCAGAGGCTAAGATTCTTTACTCTGTAATTATTGTCTTCCTTTATTGGGATTACTCGCTCGCTTTGCTCGCTCGTGATCCCGGAGGGGGGGGTGGCTTCAAACAAAAAGCTTTCATAAAATTTCATTCTGAAATTTATGTTTTTTTTATTCCCGCACCCTTTCAGAAGCAAGCTTCTTTCGGGAACGGGAATAAAAAAACCCATTCACTTCGTGAACGGGCTTTTTGTTTGGCGGAGAAAGAGGGATTCGAACCCCCGGACCCTTGCGGATCAACGGTTTTCAAGACCGCCGCATTCGACCACTCTGCCATTTCTCCGCTGCAAAATTACATAAATATTTTAATTTGGCAGTCTTAAAAAAATATTTTAATAAAAAATTGCCCTTCCCCATCCCATCTATACTGCAATAGAGCTATTTATGCCCATACATAAATTGTATGTCACCTCTTTTTTAATGTAAAGAATTCACGTATATTTGCTCAGAAATCAAAAATAAAAAAGGAGATATCATTATGTCAGAAAACTTGAATTCTGCGCAATTAATGGAATTAGAATCCAAACATGGTGCGCATAACTATCATCCGCTGCCAGTAGTACTCGAGCGCGGCGAAGGTGCTTATGTATGGGATGTTGAAGGAAAAAAATATTTCGATTTTCTTTCAGCTTATTCTGCTGTAAATCAAGGTCATTGCCATCCGCGTATTGTTGGTGCTATGGTCGACCAAGCCCGTAAACTCACCCTTACATCTCGTGCTTTCTACAACGATTCACTGGGTGTTTTCGAAAAATATGCCACTGAATTTTTTGGCTTCGACAAAATTCTTCCGATGAATACCGGAGCAGAAGCTGTTGAAACTGCTATTAAACTCACCCGCAAATGGGGCTATCTTGTTAAAGGTATTGCCGAAAATCAGGCAAAAATCATCGTTTGCGACGAGAATTTCCACGGACGTACAACTACCATCGTAAGCTTCTCATCAGATCCTGATGCATATAGCGATTATGGTCCTTTTACTCCAGGATTCGAGCGCATTCCTTATAATAATCTTTCTGCTTTAGAAGAAGCTCTTGCCGATCCTAATGTTGCTGGTTTCCTCGTTGAGCCAATCCAAGGCGAAGCTGGTGTTTTTGTTCCAGATGAAGGTTATTTGAAAAAAGCGTATGAGCTTTGTAAAACTAAAAACGTTCTTTTTATTGCCGATGAAGTACAAACCGGTATTGCTCGTACAGGAAAATTACTTGCTGTAGATCACGAAGAAGTAAAACCCGATATTCTTATTTTAGGTAAAGCTCTTGGTGGTGGTGTATTCCCCGTTTCTGCAGTTCTTGCCAACGATGAGATCATGCTAACCATTAAGCCCGGCCAACATGGTTCTACTTTTGGTGGAAACCCTATTGCCGCACGTGTTGCTATCGCAGCTCTCGATGTAGTGAAAGATGAGAACCTCTGTGAAAGAGCCGAAAAACTTGGAAATATATTCCGTGAAGCTATGCGCGCTATCGATAGTCCAATGATTGAACTCGTTCGCGGAAAAGGACTCCTTAATGCAGTTATTATTAAACCTACCAATGGAAAAGAAGCATGGGATGTATGTGTAAAAATGGCAGAGAATGGTCTTATTGCTAAGCCTACTCACCAGCATATAATTCGTTTTGCTCCACCGCTCATTATTACCGAAGGACAACTTCAAGATGCTATTGAAATCATTAAACAATCAATTCTTACTTTTGCGTAAGAATTGAATAATTTCTGAATTGCGTGTCTTCCCGAGCTAGTCAACGGAGACACGCATTTTTTTATGGAATAAACCATAATTCAACTCCCATTGTGCCTTTTATATTTAAGTCCTATTCGTAGGAAATAATACTCCCCATTCTCCAATATTTGTTACTTTTGCAGCCTAAAGCAGAGGTGATGAAAAGGAAACTCAATTCAATTGATGAGGTACTCCCCGATCTGAAAGCAGGGAAAGTTATTATTGTTGTCGATGATGAAGATCGTGAGAACGAAGGCGATTTTATATGTGCAGCGGAAACCATTACGGCGGAAACCGTAAATTTTATGGCTCGATATGGTCGTGGACTTATTTGTGCTCCACTAACCTTAAAAAGAGCTCGCGAGCTGGATCTTGATCTTATGGTGCAAAAAAACACCTCTCTGCACGAAACTCCGTTTACCGTGTCTATAGACCTGCTCCGCGATGGCTGTACTACTGGAATTTCTGCTTCTGATCGTGCAAAGACTATCAAAGCTATGTCTGACGAGAATTATAAAGCATCTGATTATGGTCGTCCTGGACATATTTTCCCTCTGCGTGCCTTAGATGGTGGCGTTTTAGAACGTGCCGGGCATACCGAAGCCTGTGTTGATATGTGTAGAATTGCCGGAATGAAACCGGTTGCTGCTTTGGTCGAAATTATGAATGAAGACGGCACTATGGCCCGTTTGCCAGAACTTTTTGAAATTGCCGATAAATTCAACCTTAAAATTACTTCTGTCAAAGCTTTGATAGAATACAGATTGCAAACAGAAACTTTAATTCGTAAAGAAGAGGTAGTTACTTTACCAACTGAGTTTGGTGATTTTAAACTGCACGCTTTCACACAATTAACCAATAATCTTCTTCACTTGGCATTGGTCAAAGGTGATCTTTCTGGTGATGAGCCTGTATTGGTACGTGTACATTCTAGCTGTGTTACCGGTGATATTTTTGGGTCTCACAAATGTGATTGCGGCCCGCAACTTCATCGCTCTATGCAAATGGTTGAAAACGAAGATCGTGGCGTTGTGCTTTATATGAATCAGGAAGGTCGTGGAATTGGGCTACTGAATAAACTTAAAGCATATCACCTGCAAGAACAAGGTCGAGATACTGTTGAAGCAAATCTTGAGCTTGGTTTTAAAGACGACGAACGAAATTATGGTGTAGGAGCACAAATTCTGCGTGCTTTGGGCATCTCAAAAATGCAACTTATCACGAATAATCCTGTGAAACGAATTGGTCTTACAGGTTATGGAATTGAAGTGGTAGACACTGTTCCCCTCATTATTGAACCCAACCCGCACAACCAGTTTTATTTGGATACCAAACGCCTCAAAATGGGCCACCAAATGGATTTTGGAAAAACAGAGAAAGAATAGATTTTTTTGTGCAATAAAATATTGTAGAGTAGTAGAGACAAGGCATGCCTTGTCTCTACTACTCTACTTTTTATATATGAACAAAAAAGCGGAACACCTTTCGATATTCCGCTTTCATAAAAACCTTACAGGT
>JAFGWG010000088.1 GCA_016937255.1 Bacteroidales bacterium | reverse complement strand
CGAACCACAAAACAGCGGTTTAGCTTAACCATCTTCTCAATCCATGGTTTAATAAGCAAATTACTTCCAATGGCAATTTCCACCGTATCCATTCCATTCAGGTGCAAACCATAATCAACCAATGCTGGATCCATAACAATATCACGATGATTGGAAATAAACAAACATGCACGATCGGTTGGAATATTTTCTTGCCCAGAATACGTCACCCCATGGGTTGAAGTTTGAATAATCTGCTCCAAAATTGGCTTCACAAAAGAAACCTGAAACTCCTCAATACTTTTTGCACCTTTCAATTGTTCAAGAACATACTTATAATGATCTTTAAATAGATACTGTAATATGCCATGAAAATCTTCTTCTTTCACAAGTTCAGAAACGAAGTGTGGCACTTCTGAATCACGATAAGGTCTTATACTGTCGAAATTGTCTGTCATAATACGGCAAAAGTATAAAAACCTTTTAGAATTATGATCTATGATTTTAGAATTTTGATTTCAGATTAAAGTTTTACAGCTTAAATTTAGCTCCATGCTCATTAATTCTCAAATTCCATATCAAATACTAATTTTAGACACATAATAAAAACACGTATTTTTACTTCACTAGATCTTTAATAATTCGTATATTTGTATAAGGTATTCAATCACCATACTTATGAAAGCTATTATTGCTCTTTTCATATCATTTTGCCTGATCGCCCCATATATTTCAGCGCAAGAAAAATATGTTTTGCCTGACGGTATAACAAAAGCTGATTATTTGCAAGGCAAAATAATTATCAAATTTACTCCTGCTGAAAAAGATCATTTCTCTAATCGTAATCTACAACAAGTATTCAGCAGGATTAATGTCACCAATGTGGAACAAAAATTCCCATTCAGTCCAATTCCAACAGAGAAACTCAATGAATATGGAATGCCATTGGTTGATTTAAGCCTCATTTATGAACTCACCTATGACAGCGACACCCAACTAGATTACGCTATCAATCTACTCATGCAATGTGATCTATTTGAATATGCTGTGCCGCACATAATTCCAGAACTTTTATATACTCCCAATGACCCCAATATTGGCAGTCAATACTACCTAACAAATATTCAGGCATATCAAGCATGGGACATTCACAAAGGCGATAGCACCTATGTAGTTGGCATTACTGACACAGGTTACGAATTTGCTCATCCAGAT
Source organism: Bacteroidales bacterium (assembly GCA_016937255.1). GTDB lineage: Bacteria > Bacteroidota > Bacteroidia > Bacteroidales > DTU049 > BM518. The sequence goes on along the minus strand of JAFGWG010000088.1, from coordinate 6,548 downwards.
TTGGTAGATGCTGTAAAATACAATTACAATGACCCGATAGATGGCATTGACAATGACAATGATGGTTACGTAGATAATTACAAAGGCTGGGATATGGGTGCATTTGACAATAATCCTCAATATGACTCACAAGGGCATGGAATTCATGTAAGTGGAATTACCGGAGCTAGTGCAGATAATACTTTTGGAATGGCCGGCGTTAGCTTCTGTTCTAAAATCCTTCCTATTAAAGTTGATAACCAATATGGAAATCTTACAGCAACATATGAAGGCATTATTTATGCTGCTGATCATGGGGCAGATTTTATAAACTGTTCATGGGGAAGTACTTATTCTTCTGGACAATATGGGCAAGACATTATTAACTACGTTACTCATAACTGTAATTCACTAGTCATTGCTGCTGCAGGAAACTCAAACAATGGTATTCCCTTTTATCCAGCATCATACACCTATGTAATGGGCGTTGCTGCCTCCAATATTAATGACATAAAATGGGCTAACAGCAGCTATGGTTATACCGTTGATTTATCTGCTCCTGGGCAAGACATCTATTCTACCTGGGCAGGTTCATCTTTTGTTACATCGAGTGGCACATCAATGGCTTCTCCTCTTGTAGCTGGTTGCGCAGCTTTTGTTGCCTCATATTACCCAACTTTAAGTTATCTACAAGTTGCAGAACGCCTCCGAAATACAACAGACTATATCGATACTATTTCAGGAAATATCGCTTACGCCAATATGCTAGGCACAGGACGCGTTAATCTATACCGAGCCATAACAGACACCTTCAGACCTGGTGTACGCATGCTTAATTTCTCCGTTACCGACAACGACAATGAAGTTTTTGGACCTGGTGACACACTAGATATTACCATGCAAATTATTAATTATCTTGAGGAAACTGACTCTCTATATGCCGTTCTCGAATGTCTTGATCCATGGATTGAACTAATAGATTCTTCATGGTATATTGGAGTATTACCCACACTTCAAGACACCATCAACAATAATAACCCATTTCGTTTCAGGATCAACAATAATGCGCCTCCCAGCACCAAGCTAAATTTCATTGTACACTTTGTCGACACCCCTTTCACCTACAATTCGCCCGACTATTTCTTTTTTAGCATTAATAAAGATTACCTAGATTTAGACACCAATCAAATTACGACCACTATAACCAGCCATGGAAACATGGGGTACAACGATTTGGTAAATTACATACAGGGACAAGGGTTTCGTTATGCAGGAGCAAGCAGTATGGTTGCCGCTGCGGGTTTGATGGTTGGCAGCTCGTCTCAAAAGGTATCTGACAATCTTTATAGCATTGTAAATCCTATCGACAGCGATTTTGTTTCTGAAAGTTTTGTACAAAAAATTAATCATCCATATTTTGGCGACGAATGCATCAAAGCTACATTTAATGATAGTGGTGCAGATTCTGCTTTTCAAAACAAGGTTTCAGTCATTCATTATTCTTATGCCTGGAACACAACTGAAGATGAAAATTACATCATTGTAAGGTATGAAATAACTAATAAAGACACCAATGATTTAAGTAATTTCTATGTTTCCTATTTTGCAGATTGGGATATTCAAACATCTGATGAAAATCGTTGCTTTTACGATACAACATCAAAAAGCCTTATTTCTTGCTCACTGGATTCCTCAAAATATGTAGCTATTAAATTACTTAGTCCCGGTACTCCCATTCACTATGCGGGAGATTTTGACGGATTTAACGGCAGCGTTACCCTAACCGATGGTTTTACAGACATGGAAAAATTCACCATGATGACTTCAAATCGCTTGCAAGCTGGTAGCGATATCGACGGAAATGACGTAACCGCGCTAGTCAGTTCTGGGCCACATAACATTCTCACGGGTGACACATTAGAAGTATCATTTGCCATAATTGCCGGAAACACAATTCTCGACATTATAAAAGGCGCAGCCAATGCTGTAATCCGATACAATGATCCACTTCTAAGTATCAATGAGAATGGTTTTACTAATTTTCGTATTTATCCAAATCCATCCGAAAATTTTGTTCATTTAGAGCATAATTGTAAAGAGGAATCACTAACTTTAAGTATTTACAACAGCAATGGTGTATTACTCAAACAATACTATAAACCAAATAGTAATGAAGAAATTGATATTAGTGCGTTACCTCAGGGTTTTTACCTCTTTGTTTTACGAACTTCCACCCAACAAAGCACACAAAGACTGATAAAACTGCACTGATGAATATTGACAAATTGAAAGATAAAAATTGGAATCTACTTATTCCATATCTTGGAAACGAATTATCAGATGTAGCATTACAGGAAGGTATTTCGTTGAGCAAAGTTTTTCGGGCAGGTTTGGTATTATTTCGTGCAAATGCCACTTTAGAAGAAAAAACAAATCTGGCAGCAATAGCAGTAGATTTAAGATCAAAATACAATATTAGGGTTGAAACCTATGTACCAGAGGGACATTCAGAAGATTTACTCTTCGCACTTGCTCATAAAACAGAAAGTATCCTTATACTGATTGGGCACAACCGTAAACTAAGTTCTCTTAATAGCGGAATTGGCAAAACTATACGCCGATTAAGGAAGTCGCGCACCCCCTTTATCATGATTCCCCAGGCCATGCATTCCAAAGACTTCAGAAACATTGCATACGTGATGGGATACCAGAAGCAGGAGAAAGAGAAGATACTTTGGGCTTCCTATTTTGGGCGTCTTCACAACTCAAAAATTCATGTTATTGTTCCGAAAGCCAGCGACCAGTTTTTCAAAGTAGGTATAAACGGCAATATGACTGCGATGGAGAAGCTTTACAACAATATAGAAATCAGCCATATCAATGTTCCTTTACCCTATAATATTCATAAAATTCACGATGCAGCATTGGCTTTTTCAGAGAAGGAAAAAATTGGCGCTTTTCTCACCCTGACTACTTTACAGCTCGACATCTTCGATCTTTTTGGAGGAAGTCAAGAGAAAAAATTAGTACGCAACAGTCAAAATGTTCCTGTACTTTGTATAAATCCACGCGATGATTTATATGTATTATGCAATTAAATTTTATTCTAGGCGTTGATTAGTATGGAAAAAATTTTAATTTTGCAATCGGTCTTATAAAACAACTCTCTATGAAAATAAAATTACCCCTTCAAATTGTTCTCGGCATTGGTGCTGTTATATTAGCTTATTTCATTTATGAAAGCATCATGGGTCCCGTGCGCTTTAATAAAGAAATGGACAAAAGAAAAGATGCTGTAATTCAACGTCTGAAAGATATTCGTGAAAGCGAAAACATGTATGTTAACATTTATGGAAAATATACAGCCAGTTTCGATACTCTTATTTCTTTTGTAAAAGATGGTGAAATTCCAATTATTAAGCTTACAGCACGTCCTGGTGACAGTACTTTTACTAATCCAATCATAGATACTATAGGCTATGCATCTGTAATTGACAGCCTATTTCATGATCGCCAAAATTTCAAACCTGAAAATCTACGTTATATCCCTTATTCAGACTATAATGGAGAAACCATTGAAGAATTTACACTGGCATGTGATATTATTGAAAGAGGCAATGTCCCCGTTAAAGTTATTGAAGTTTTTGCTGCACATAAGCAATTTCTCAAAGGCTTAAATCTGAAAAGATACAATATAGACCCAGAAGACGGTCTCAGATTTGGCTCAATGACTGATCCAACAACAGATGGAAACTGGGAATAATGCCTAATATACACACTGAATACAATTTTAGGGAGGAAAATTCTTCCCTCCCTATTCATATTAAAAAAGCTATAGCTATTCAAGATTATAGCTTTTTTTTCATTGCCTTTAGTGAAGATAAAATCGAATATGCTTTGCATGCAGGAGTTCACCCTGAAAAAACTGAAGACTGTATTAATGAATTGAAAACATATCTTATTGATAAATTTGGCAATGAAGTTTTCGATGGATGTAAAATTCAGATATTATCCAAACGATTTTCTCTAATTCCAGAAGGACTGTTTTCAAAAGAAGAATACCCTGCTGCCCTTGATTATCTATATACTGAAGAACAGCAATATGAAATTATGGAAAGTCCTGTACCCACGGCATCATCCATTTTGATTTCAGAAAACTCCTCTCCCCTTTTTGTAGCGACAAAAACAATACTCCCCCATCAGAATATTTATGATATCGCAGCAGTTTGGCTGAATAAAATTCTTAGTTTGAATCAAACAAGCGCCTGCTTTGTACACTTATTTAGTCAGTCATTTCTAATTGCCATTGTACACGAAAACAAGTTGCAACTGTTCAATAGTTTTAACTTCTCTGCCAAAAACGATTTTCTGTATTTCCTCCTTGGAAGTATTCAGTGTACTGGATTGCGAAATGAAGACACGAAACTTCATATCAGTGGTGAAATTTCACCATCCGCACCATTGATGGAACAAATTTCATATTATTTCGCAGAAGTCAAGTTCCTGCAAAAAAGCTTTCCTCAGAATCCTGAAAGCACAAAGATTTCTCATTTATTCTACTCATTAATCGAAAACTAGTATGCGCATTATCAGCGGCAGCTTACGAGGCAGAACCTTCTATCCGCCAACAAATGCCGGCATGAGACCAACTACCGATATGGCAAGGGAAGCACTTTTCAATATACTTCCAGGTATTATTGATATTGAAGAAAAAATTGTACTCGATCTTTTTTCAGGCAGTGGCGCCATTGCCCTTGAATTTGTTTCGCGAGGAGCCGAAAAGGTGTATGCGGTGGAAAAAAATCCTATTCTTGTTAGGTTTATTAGTGAAACAGCAGATCGATTTAATGTAGAAGCCATCAAGGTGCTAAGGCAAGATGCTTATAAACTTCTACTATCATATAATATTCCAACAGATATAGTATTTGCTGACCCACCCTACGATTTACCGGGAATTGAAAGCTTACCAGATATGGTATTCAAAAAAAGAGCCTTCATCCGTGAGGGAGGTCTCTTTGTTTTAGAACATGGAAGTGCGCAGAGTTTTTCAAATCATGAACGCTTCATGCAATTGAGAACGTACGGCAAAGTACATTTCTCCTTTTTTCAATAGAAGAAATGTTGTTTGGAATTATTCTTCCAGCCCGCTTGTGATTCATAATTCACAAAGTAAATTTTTACATCACATTGTGATTCATAATCAACAAAATAAATGGATTTGTCGGCCTGAGATTCATAATCGACAAAATACCATTTACCATTATTATTTCCTGCTTGTGAAGAATAATCGACTTTATACACTTTTAAGTCGCATTGCGACTCATAATCAACCACATAAACCTTTACATCAGCTTGTGATTCATAATCGACAGTGTACACTTTCTGAGCTTTCAGGTTCGAACTGAACATAAAAGACAGAGCAAATAAAAATAAAAAGCTGTATTTCATTTCGTTGGATTTTATCAGTACATTAAATGTTGCTTGCTGCTATTGCGCCACTCGGCATCGTATTTACTGTCGCTAAAATATATTATTAAATCGGCATCGTACTTCGAATCGACAAAATAAACAATTTTGTGGGCATCGTATTTACTATCGGCAAAAAACCAGAGTCCTTTATTCCCATCTGCATCGTACTTGGAACTACATTTGTAAACGATCAGATCCGCATCATACTTTGAGTCGGCCACATAAACCTTTACATCTGCATCGTATTTAGAGTCGCAGGAATAAACAATTTGCGCTTTTGAAGTAAATGATAAAACAAAAGCGAAAGCAAAAAGGAAAAATACTTTTTTCATGGTTGAGATTTGTTTTTATTGTATTGAATGCAAAAATCTCACCAGATTTCATATCAGCTATTTTCCAGACATATCATCAAGGTACATCTCAATGATAAAATCAAGATCATCAAGGGTAAGTTCCTTATTTTGTATTTTAGCAAGGAGTTTTGGATCATCTGCCAAAACTGTTTTAGATCTATTTCTGAATCTATTTTTCAGTCCAATAACAGTTTTGGAAGGGCTTGTTTCAGCAAAAATATCAACAAAATTATTATCTTTCTTTTTGATACAATAGGTAAAATACGGCATTGTTTTTCCACCTGAATATTCACTAATAACATACAAATGTCCATCATTGTTTGTTACATATAAAGATGCAACCTTATAAAAAGTAGCATAATCTCCCATTGTATACACTAAAAGAAAGTAAGGTCTTTTTCTGGGCTTTTTACCTTTAGGGTTAACTCTTATTGGAAGGTATTCAAACATATAGACATACCCACTATCCGATTCCACAATAATTGAAGATATACTATCACCATCAATTTTTTCTGGATCACCATCTTCAGAAAACTTGATTTTAATATTTCTAGCAACAGGGTCATAAGGAACTTTTACCCAACCAATCAACGTATCCCCACTATTCAAAGCTATAAGACCCTCCCAATACTGATTAGTATTTGGATTTGCAATCTGGGCGTTAAGAATAGAAGTACTATAAATCAATACTATTGTCAATAAAAGAATACGTAGATTTGTTTTCATTTTTACTGCAGTTTTATATTG
>JAFGWG010000087.1 GCA_016937255.1 Bacteroidales bacterium | reverse complement strand
TTTTGAAGATGATTATAAACTTATGAGCTTTGAAGAGCTACAGGCCTATATTGATGAATTCGGGCATTTACCCGGAATACCATCTGCCGAGGAAACTGAAGAAAATGGCATTAATGTGAGTGAAATGAATATGATGCTTTTGCAGAAAGTTGAGGAGCTCACATTGTATATTCTTCAGTTGGAAAGCAGAATTAATGAGTTGGAAAATAAATAATGAAGCAGTTTGTATTAATATTATCTCTGTGGTGCTGCTTTCTGCATCATAATGGTTTTGCTCAATACAGCAATTGGAAAGTGAATAATTCAACGACAAATTATAATATTGCTGATTCAATGAGCCATTTATTTTCAGATAGCACCAGAAGTCATTTAAACATTAAAATCAACCCACTTCAATGGATTTGGGATGATGCCCGAGTTTTATTTGAGATCCCTGTTGGGAAAAGCAATTCAATATTATTCAGATTTGGATACAGAAATTCAGGGTTTACCCCAAACGACAGGAAATTAGCTAAAACAGAAGAGTTTTACCGGGACAGTGTAGATATTATTCATTCAGCAAAATACTCAGCTGAAGGTTATGGATTCGGGATTGCTTTTAGACATTATTACGGTAAAAACTGGTTTTTTCAGCCATTATTGCTGTATAAATCATATTCATTTACTTTTTCAAATTCCAGACGGCTGGATGATTTTCCTGCATGTCTTGATCCGTATGATGATCAGAAACCTGATAGAGATGATTTTTCAAAACAAGTTTATTCCTTTGAATTTACCGTGGGAAAGATGGTCCTTATAAAGAACTTTATTGCAGAAGTTTATGCAGGAATTGGACTTAGGAAAAAAAAGCTAATAATATCGGAATCAAATTATTATGGATTTGAATATAATTTCAATACACCGGGATCAATTTACACAAGCATTTGGCCAACTCTACACTTAGGTATAAACATTGGATTTAACATTAAACACTAATGCTATGAGAATACACATTTATAAAATTACTGCATTATTTGTACTTGTATTATTCTGTTTACAGTCACTTAATGCACAATTTCAATATAATAAAGAAAAATATTGGATTTATAAAGAACGATTAAAAAATTACATGATTACCACCGAAGATATTTCAGAAAAGGGGTTTGATATTCCAGGCAGGAGTAGGACTTTAGATGATCAAGTTATGTGGAGTGATGAAGCATGGATGATTAGTTATTATATTGCAACACTGGCAATGGAATATGATTTATTAATAAAATCCGGATTGTCTTCAAGCAGCCCTGAGGTTATGCAAACTAAGAAAGAACTGTTTTTTGCCATTAATGCCATTAATCGTCTTGATTGGGAAGCTGAGCAGTCTTGGAGTTGTTCTTCATGTACCGGAACAGGGTATTGCCCAAATAACATTAATGGATTTATGATAAGAGATGATGTCCCTAAAGTTTTTGCGTTAGAACAAGCATACATTGATAAATTAAATGAAAGCTGGGTTCCAATTCCTGAAGGGAAAAGAGTTAAATGTATAAACTCTTCTTACGAAGAGTATATAAAGAAAGGCTCTGAGATGAGCCAGGATCACTTGGCTCCTTTATTAATGGGTTTTGCATTTGTGAAAAGGTTTCTACCCCCCTCAGAAAACTGGCAAAATTCAATTTTTTCAGATGGAACTTACTCTACTACATCATTTGTTGAAGAAGTTCAATTAATAACAAAACGAATCATAGATTATTTAGTTGCTCACGATTGGACATACTGGAACTCTTGTATGGACAGATGTGTTTATGGCACTTGTAACAGTAAAGATATTTATGCTTGTTTTTCACCTACAAATAGGGACTGTGGAAGTGATTTGTGCAATGAAGGAGGTGCATTAGCTTTTCGTCATGCAATTGGTTTTGCTGCAAGTTCATTTTATATTACTCAAGGGTCTTCGTATAGCACGCTAGGGTATTTGACACAGGCTCTAACAGTTATAAGTTATAATATTAAATGGACTTCTTCAATTACTCTCTTTACAAATCTTTATCCTTTAGTTTTGGCAGCTGTGGGTGGGTATGGTGCCATGACATTTAATTGGTTTCCTCCATCTTTTTCTCCGGAAAGTGATGCCGAGCTAATGGAGAGATTAGTAAATAAAGGCATAAGTAATCACTGGGAGTTTCTTCCATTAATGTACAATATTTTGCATAATACAAATTATAATAATCCCATTTCATTACAATACTATTTATGTCTGCTAGATGCTGCACCGTGCAGGGGAAACGACACAGGGGTTCCCTCAACCGAATGGAATGCATCAGACAGAATTGGAGGAGACAGAGATGATCCATATTCTGATTCATTTTCAAGGTTAGACTATATGTTTTATTTTAATCTAATTGCAGAAGCTTTTTATAGCACATCTTATGATTTTTCGCCTATTCCAATAGATCAACTTGCATTATACAATATCCATAAGGAGAATATAACTGAATATGACAAGAAGAATTTTATGGCGGCAAATGAAATTACTGCAATGAATTATAATGTAAAAACTGATCCTGCTGAAGGTCAAGGCAGAGTTACATTTGTTGCAGGAGAGGAAATTGTTTTAATGGACGGATTTCAAGTTGAAGAAGGAGCTGATTTTCATGGATATATTGACAATTCAGTTAATTATATGGCCTGCATCGACCCTACAACAACGGACTGCAGTTATATTTTAGATAATATCGCTCAAAATATTAATTTAAAAAATATGTCGAATAGGGATTCAATTAATAATGCTGAAATAGCCAAGTATATGAGTAATATAGAAAATAATACAATGGGAATTACTTCAGTAGTTTCTTTAAATATATATCCAAATCCCAATAATGGGCATTTTACATTGGAGACAAATATTAATCAATACACAGTGAATATTGTTACTGCTAGTGGTATTAATGTATATTCCAACCATTTCGATGAATCAGTTATTGAAATTGATTTGTCTTTTTTATCAAAAGGAATCTATATTTGTTCTGTTGGTAGCGAATTTGGAAATAAATCTTTGAAGCTTGTAATACAGTAGACAAATGCATGATATAAAAAAGTATATTAACAAAAAGCAAAAGTATCGTTTACAATATTCAAAAATTATTTTGGGAGTATTTCTATTAAGTGTATCTATTCTATGTAATAACCCTGTCTCTGCCCAAACCCTCCCCGTCCCCGACATAGGACAGGATTCGTTTGCTGTAGTAATTGAGCAAAGCATCAATGAAGCCAAGCAATTTTACGAAAATCTTGATCATAGCGGTATGCAAAGCAACTTACTTTTTAATTACGGTTTTCTCATATTAAATGACCTTGAAGACTGGAATAATGGCGTGCCTGTAATGACAAGCCTGTACAGGTGGAAATATATGTACTCAGGCATTGACAACTCGGTGTTTGGTGGTACACTTGGGTTGCCTGAGTTTTCTGTCATTGTTGACAGCAATACCGTTAAGGAAAAATATGCATCTTCGCTGGTGGGCTTGTCCATACTCTTTTACAGGGGGGATTATTTACCCGATACTGTAATTAAAGACATGATGAGTGCCAACGATTTTTCTAATCCTGCATATCAGCCAATGGATATTTTTTCCGGTACAACTTTGCTGCAAAATGTGTATAATGGTACAGTTTATTACCACTACACACCAAACCTGCTATTTTCTAATATGGACGATGAGATTAATGAAATATGGGTTGATTTTGAGGATGGAAGCGGGTACAGGTTTTTAAACAAAGATTTGGAGCAAACTTATGTAATAAGCTATAGTTCTGCCGGAGAAAAAAGCATACGTTTTAAAGTTTATACAGACAGTGATACATTGATTTCCTACTCAAGAATGAATATTGTTTCACTTCAATTGGATGAACCTGATTTTATTGGTTATATACCCGCAGATGACTCGACATTTGTTTTATTTAACACAAATAAATCTAATCCGGGGTTTTCACTAAATGGTGCAAGCTATGCATATTATGAAGGGTGCGATGGGGTTTTGGACAAACCGGTCATTATCTGCGAAGGCTTTGATATTCTTGGAGATCAAACCCTAGAATATCTGGAAAGCAAATGGAGTGGAACAATAACTGATCTAAGGGCGAGAGGATATGATATCTTTCTCGTGAATATTGAGACCCCTGAAAACGACATGTATGTGAGTGCAGACCTAATAAAAATCCTGATTAAAGGAATTAATGACATCAAGCAAGATTATTTTGAAAGTATATATATTGGTGAAAGCATGGGAGGTATTCTTGGAAGAATAGCCTTAAAGGAGCTGGAAAATGAAGGTTATGATCATAAAGTTGGTTTATACGTTTCTTATGATTCACCTCATAAAGGTGCATTTATTCCTGAAGGGTTACAATATGCCATTGCATATGCTTCATTTGTTCCAACTGTCTTTCAATCTTATTATTTTAGCTGGTTATCATTGATTTTAAATCTCGATGTATCAATAATTGATTTAATTGGTCGATATGCATCACAAGGGGCTTCGCAATTAATGGCAAACCATATATTATTTTCAGCTATTCATCCAAGTTTTCAAAATTCATTGAATAATTTAGGATATCCAATGAAAAGCAGGAATGTTGCATTTTCAAATGGTAGCAACAGAGCTATATTACAGCCTGATGTTATTCCAGGAAATGAGATTTTCAGTTTCCAAATTAATTTCTCAGTTGTTGGATTAGAAACAAAAGCATGGTATACTGAATATCAGCCAACCAATCAGCTGGTTTTTCAAATGACAAGGTTCTATTTTGGAGTTCCTACAACTGAATTGATGTCAGGTCGTGTTTCAGGTTCATACCGACCATACACAAATGCTCCCGGTGGGTACATCTCAAATTTTTATGAAGACATTCATACAAAATTCACCTTCGTGCCCACCGCCAGCGCCATAGACCTCGATGAAAGTCTCTGGAATGCGGGCAACTACACCTTTTTAAACGAAAACTATCCTAACAGAGGCAAAGATGACCTGATTGATAATAACCTTACGCCTTTTGATGATATTTATGCGGATGCGGATAATACATACCATACTGTCGATTATTTAGATGAATTAAAGGAAGAAATTGAAATGGTAGAGTTTATGCCCGTTGATCACTATATTCAAAACAGATATATTGATAATAGTACTGATTTTGAAGGGACAAATTCTATAATTGCAGGGAAATATGTTGATACACAAATTTATGAAGATGTTGATCATAATACTTATCAAAAACACATTGCTGAGGGGGAAGTAATAATCGAAAGCGGGTCAACTGTTAATTTCCGTGCCGGAAACGAAATCATTTTATCTGATGGTTTCACTGCCGAAGAAGGCTCTGTTTTTCATGCCGAAGTGGGGGTATCTATTTGTCCGCCTGGCAGGGGAAAAGCGCCCGTCACCCTCATAAATACAAAGAATATAATCATTTCCGGAAATGACTGTCGTCAGATTTCGATTTCATTATCCAATAATAAAGATGATAACATTAGCTGGTCTATTACCGGAGAAAACACAAATCTGAGTTTTAGTGGTGAAGAAATTTTAGTTGAAGGCCTGCCTAATGGACAATATACGGTATATTATACGGCTGATAACCAAAAGAATGCAATTTCCAAAGTTTTTACAGTTAATTGTGTTGTGGATAGAGAAGCTGTAAACACCGTAAAAACACAGGATAAAGTGCCTCAAGTTGCCGAAGTTTTTGTATATCCCAACCCAACCGTTGGTGAAATTAATATTATTCCAGGTGAAATATTTTATGATACTGAGTACGAAATAATTATTTCGGATATTCTTGGCAAAGAACTTGCAAATTACAAGGCTAGAGGTGTTTTTGTAATTGATATTTCATCCTTTTCAAAAGGGATATATTATCTCAAATTTAAAACAGACTCCAATGAAATCAATAAAAAAATTATTTATAACTAGTTGTTTAGCACTCATTCTAATTTCTTGTAACAATCCTGAACAAGAATACTATGATGTTCCTGAAAATTACAAAAGTGCTTGTTTATATTACGCAGTTGAAATGGGCGACTCTCTTATATTTCTTCGAGGCTCAGTCGATACAATTGCTTATACCGTAAATAATATTTCTTTACATTATTTTGATTTGCCATATGATAATAGGAGCTATCAAGTATTAGATGTGCGGTTCTTGCCTACAAACAATCATGTTTCAGTACAGATGAGTGTTGATACTAACCTCCCTGAAATTTATATTAGGATTGATAACTTTGATATTAATGGAACATTGGAATCTTCAAACTACTCTGATACTATTACAGGTATTTTTTACTCTGATTTATATAAAATCAGAGATATGAATATCTCATCAAGATATATCATCACTTCCCGTTCTCAAGGTATCGTTTATGCGCAGAATGATACAATTACGTATGAACGAATTTATTAAGTGCCAAAATATTATACGTGCCGGAAACGAAATCACCCTCTCCGATGGTTTTACTGTCGAAGAAGGCTCTGTTTTTCATGCTGAAGTGGGTGTATCTATTTGTCCGCCGGGCGGGGGAAAAGCACCTGTCAGCCTCCCCAATACAAAAAACATTATCATATCTGATAGTGATTGTGGTCATATTTCAATTTTCTTATCTAATAATTCAGCTAAAAACATTAACTGGTCAATTACAGGTGAACACACGAACTTGAATTTAATAGGGAACGAAATTTTACTAGAGAATCTGCCTAATGGGCAATATACAGTATATTGTATGGCAAATGACCAAACATGTACAACATCCAAGGTTTTTATGGTTAACTGTGTATCAGACAGGGCAGCTACACACGCACCTGAAGTGCAAAATGAGGGCCAGCTAGGTGCCGCAGTTTTTATGTATCCCAACCCTACAGAAGGTGAAATTAATATTATTCCAGGTGACATATTTTATGATACTGAGTATGAAATAATTATTTCGGATATTCTTGGCAAAGAACTTGCGAATTACAAGGCTAGAGGTGTTTTTGTAATTGATATTTCATCCTTTTCAAAAGGGATATATTATCTCAAATTTAAAACAGAATTTTATGAAACCAATAAAAAGATTATACATAACTAGTTGTGTGTTGCTTATTGTGATATTATCTTCTTGTGTAAATCCAGAGGAAGAATACTTTGATGTTACTGAAGAATATAAAAGTGCATGTCTTTATTATTCCGATAATGTAGGTGATACAATCGTGCTTTGCAAGGACACATCTGATACATTGCATTTTATAGTTAACGAAAAAAAATTCTATTATCTAAACCATGTTTATGATTCGCATAGACATTATCAGATTTATGAGTTGTATTTTGCCAATATTGGGTTTCAGCCTCAGTACTTCAGTGTAACAATGCAAGTAGATGACAGTACTCCTGAGTTATATATTTCCTTTGATGATTTTGTGATATTTGGAATATTAGAAATATCTAACTATTCCGATACAATTTCTGGTATTTATTACACAGATTTATATAAAATTCGGCATCAGGCAGTCCCATCAAAATACATCATTACCTCCCGTTCTCAAGGTATAATTTATGCACAAAATGACACAGTGCAGTATGTGAGGGTGTACTAATCTGGTTTTCATGCTTAAAAACATCAAATATCATTACATAAAGAGAGCAGGAAATGAAATCATACTCTCAGATGGGTTCATTGCCGAAGAAGGGTCGGTATTTCATGCTGAAGTGGGGATTGATATTTGTGATCCCAATAACAGGCAATCTGTTTTTATGCCATCAAATACTCAAATACAAGTTGAACCAATATCTTGCAATCAGTTTTTGGCAAGGATGAGTGCCAATTCAACAGAAACTGACTATTTCTGGACACTTACCGGAGAAAATGTGGAAACTAATTATTTGGGGAACGAAATTCAGATTGATAATTTGCAAGCAGGTCAATACACCCTTTATTGTACTATTGATTCTGGAGGAACAGCCATTGACTCCAAAATAATAAAGGTGCATTGCCCAGAAAATAATTCAGTGAAAACTCCAACTGTTAAAAATACCGAACCCGATATTTCTCCACAATTTTATGTTTATCCGAATCCAACCAATGCCATTGTGAATATAATACCGGAGCATTTGGCTGCAAATGAAGAGTACATAGTTGTTGTTTCAAACATCTTTGGAAAAACACTTGTTTTGGTAAAAAGCAATAGCACTTTGATAATAGACTTATCTATGTTTACACCCGGCGTCTATTTGTTAAATATCAAAACGCAAAATTATGAAAAACTTGTCATTTCTTATTAGTGCAGTATTTATTCTGTTAATATCTTGTAAAAGAGATGCAGAGTATCACTATCTTTCTGAAGAATACAAAAGCGTCTGCTTATATTATGCTGTTGAGATAGGCGATACAATAAAAATGCAAAACAATAATAATGATACATTATTGCTTTATGTAAATAACAAAACACTTGATTTGAATAAAATGCCATATGACAATGTTTATATTGAAAAATTGGATATATGGTTTTCACATAGTGGTCATTCATATTATGAAATTATGGCTACATTTAATGGCTACTTTGAAGAAAATATTAATATTCCCAATGAAGCTCAATTTTGTGACATTTTTTTGCCAAATTTGGGCTTTGAAGGGTTAATTGAACTATCTAACTACTCCGATACAATTTCGGGCATATATTATTCAGATTTATTTAAAACAAATAGTGTTACAAACCCATTAGATTACATGATTACTTCCCGTTCACAGGGTATTGTTTATATTCAGGTAGATACAATTACGTATGAACGAATTTATTAAGTGACAAAGTGAGATAATAATAGTATGTGAGGGTGTACTAAAACAACAACACTCACCAAATTTAGAATAATCGCTTAAAGAACATCTTTTAGCATTGTTCAAAAAGAATCCAAAAGCCACTCAAAAGTTTCCATTTTTTACCTTAAGTTTGCAAAATAAAGCCGGAAGCATGCTTACATTTTTTATCAGCCAGGAAGAAAAGGTGGTTTACGCCTTAAAATCAGCAAAGGAACTTACGAAGAGCGATATTGAAAAATGCAAATGGTTGTTTCGTAATCCCGATACCATTCAAAACGGAACACTTAAGGGAAAATACATCGGACCGCGCAGCGAAATGGTTACGCCATGGAGCACCAATGCGGTAGAAATTACCCAAAACATGGGGATGAGTGGAATTGAGCGCATTGAAATGTTTCGCGAAGACAATGGCAGGTTCGACCCCATGCTTGAAATGCAGTACAATGACCTGACGCAGAACATTTTCGATATTGTTCGTAAAAAGGAAGAACCGGTAGAAGTGGACAATCTTGAAGCCTACAACGAACAGGAAGGGCTGGCACTCAATGCCGAAGAAATTCGATACCTGAAATATGTAAGTAAAAAAATAGGCCGGAAACTTACCGATAGCGAAATCTTTGGTTTTAGCCAGGTAAATTCAGAACATTGCCGCCACAAAATTTTCAACGGAAAATTCATCATTAACGATGTTGAAACCGAAAAATCGCTGTTTGACTGGATTAAACGAACATCGAAAGAAAACCCGAATTATCTGGTTTCTGCCTATAAAGATAATGTTGCCTTTGTGGAAGGCCCTGAAATTGATGTTTTTACGCCAAAAGAAGCCGAAAAAGCATCGGAGTTTCATGTTTTTAAGGCTCCGTCTGTAATTTCACTAAAAGCAGAAACTCATAATTTTCCTACAACAGTTGAGCCCTTTTATGGTGCATCTACCGGTTCAGGTGGCGAGATCCGCGATCGTATGGCCGGAGGAAAAGGCAGTTTGCCTGTTGCAGGAACTGCAGTTTATATGACTTCCCTTCCTCGTGTGGATGAAGAAGAAGATTTTAGTGGCAAGCCTGAAGAAAGACCATTTTTGTATCAACACCCGGCCGATATTCTGATTAAAGCTTCCAACGGTGCATCTGATTTTGGGAATAAATTTGGTCAACCTCTAATTTGTGGCTCTGTTTTTACTTTCGAGCACGAAGAAAACGATGAGGTGACTGCTTATGATAAAGTTATTATGCTTGCCGGTGGAATTGGCTATGCCTTAAAATCAAGTGCGCTTAAAGATATTCCTGAAGGCAAAGAACTCCTCATCATGATGGGTGGCGATAATTACCGCATTGGAATGGGTGGCGGTGCTGTTTCTTCAGTAAATACTGGACAATACGCCAATAAAATTGAGCTTAACGCCATTCAACGTGCCAATCCTGAAATGCAAAAGCGCGTTTTCAACGTAATTCGTGCTTTAGCCGAGTCGGAAAACAACCCCATAGTTTCAATTCACGATCATGGTGCAGGCGGCCATTTGAATTGCTTCAGCGAACTAATGGAAGATACAGGTGGCATTGTGTATCTAGACCAATTACCTGTAGGCGACCCAAGCCTTTCTGCTAAAGAAATTATTGGAAATGAATCGCAGGAAAGAATGGGCTTGTTGATTCGCAAAAAGCATCTTAAACAGATTGAAGAAATTTCTGAACGGGAACGTGCACCTCTTTATGTTTCAGGAGAGACTAAAGGAAATCACAAACTGACTTTTGCCCATGAAAATGGAGAAAAACCATTTAATTTGAAGCTCGAATATCTGTTTGGCAACACGCCACAGATTGAAATCCGCGACAAAGAGCAACAGAAAAAATACATTGACCCCACATACGAACTATCAAAATTCAAAAACTATCTCCGCTTAATTTTGAAACACGAGGCGGTGGCTTGTAAGGACTGGCTCACCAACAAAGTTGATCGTTCGGTTACAGGACGCATTGCCATGCAGCAATGTTGTGGACCAATACAAATTCCTTTGAATAATTGTGGAATTATTGCGCTTGATTATACTGGCACCAGTGGTGTGGCCACTTCAATTGGACATGCAAGTACAGCAGGATTAATTGATCCGGAAAAAGCATCAAGGCTTAGTGTGGCTGAAGCCTTAACCAATATTATTTGGGCTCCACTTAAAGACGGAATCAAGGGCGTTTCTCTCAGTGCCAACTGGATGTGGCCTGCAGGAAATCCCGGAGAAGATGCAAGACTATACCGCGCAGTAAAAGCCATAAGCGATTTTTGTGTAAATCTGGGCATCAATATCCCAACGGGAAAAGATTCAATGTCAATGACACAGAAATATCCAGACGGAAAGAAAGTGCTTTCCCCGGGAACTGTTATTGTGTCTGCTGCTGCCGAAGTAACAGATGTTAAAAAAGCCATCACTCCGGAATTGAAACCCGATCTTTGCTCCACGCTTATTTACATAAACTTCTCAAAATCAGATTATAAGCTTGGTGGATCAGCTTTCTTTCAAACACTTAATTCGATTGGCTCTGAAGCCCCTGATGTGCTGGATCCGGAACATTTTGTTCGTGCATTCAATGTTGTTCAGTCTTTAATCGAAAAAGATACAATCATTGCCGGACACGATATTGGTGCCGGAGGTATGATGACATCGCTTCTGGAAATGTGTTTTGCCAGTCCCAAAGTTGGGCTTGATATTAATATAAGTCGTATTCCGGAAACCGATATTCCTGCCATTTTATTTGCCGAAAATCCTGGGATTTTAATTCAGGTGCGCGACCCAAAGAAAGTGGTAGACTATCTCTATAGTAAAAGTATAGATTTCCATGTTATTGGAAAGATTCTTAAAGAACGTGTTTTTAAGATTATCAAAAATAATAAATACGAGTATTTTGATATTGACACACTGCGTGATGTGTGGTATAGAAAATCATACTTGATGGATCGCTTACAAAGTGGTGCTGATCTAGCCGAACGCCGTTATGAGAATTATAAAAACCAACCGTTAAAATTTGTATTTCCTGAATCATTTAAGGGTAAAATTTCTGCACGAAAAGCGGAAAACATAAAAGCTGCCATTATTCGTGAAAAAGGGGTTAATGGTGATCGTGAAATGGCTTATAGTATGTACGAAGCCGGAATGGATGTTAAAGACATTCACATGACCGACCTCATTTCTGGAAGAGAAAATCTTGAAGACGTTAATATGATTGTCTTTGTAGGTGGTTTTAGTCATTCCGATGTTCTTGGCTCTGCCAAAGGCTGGGCTGCAGGATTCCTCTATAATGAAAAAGCCGGAAAAGCACTTAAAAACTTCTACGCACGCCCCGACACATTAAGCCTTGGTGTTTGCAATGGGTGCCAGGTAGTAACAGAACTGGGGGTGATTTTTCCTGAGATGAAAGATAATCACCCGAAAATGCATTGGAACGAATCGAAGAAATTTGAATCTGGATTTGTGAGCGTAGATGTTCCTAAAAATAATAGTGTCATGCTCTCATCGTTGGCAGGAAGTAAACTTGGTGTTTGGGTTGCACATGGCGAAGGCAAATTTGTTTTACCTGAAGACGAAGCCCAATATAATATCCCAATGAAATACAGCTATGCTGAATATCCCGGGAATCCAAACGGCTCCGACTTCAATGCTGCTGCTATTTGTTCTGCAGATGGGAGACATTTAGCCATGATGCCTCATATCGAAAGATCAATATTCCCTTGGCAATGGGCATATTATCCAGATAGTAGAACTGAAGATACACATAGTCCGTGGATAGAAGCATTTGTAAATGCACGAAAATGGATTGAAAAAACCCGTAAATAATGTCTTTTTTGGAAATTATTTATGTTATTTTGCTCATAGCTCTTTTTAGCTTTTTAGTGCTAAAAGTGCGCTTTTTTAAGCTGCCCGGCATTAAAAGAAAATATGTGCTATTAGCACTGTACCTGAAAATCATTGCAGGTTTTGGGCTTACTTTACTTTATACCCAATACTATACTGACCGCAGCGAAGCCGATATTTTTAAGTATTTCGACGATAGTAAAATCATGCACGAGGCTTTAAAGGAGCAGCCTGCAGACTATTTTCAAATGCTATTGGGCATCAATAATGATAATTCTTATTTTGATGAGAATTATTACACAAAAATGAATCACTGGTATCGAGAATATGAAACGGTTACGTACAATGATTCTCATACCATAATTAGGGTTAATGCTTTTTTCAGGATGTTTTCGTTTGGGTTTTTCCAAGTGCATAATCTTTTTATGATCTTTCTTGCCTTTTTGGGTCTGGTAGCGCTATTTCGAGTTTTTCACACCTATTTTAAGGGGCGACCGTATGAATTATACTTTGCGGTTTTTCTAATTCCCTCACTATTGTTTTGGAGTTCAGGGGCGTTAAAAGAAAGCATTCTTATTTTTGGATTAGGGTTGTTTTTGTATGCCATTCAGCAGCTTATTTTTATTGGATTTAGCATTATACGCTTATTGGCTGCCATCTTAGGGGGAGTTCTTTTGTTTTATACGAAAATGTACGTGTTGGCAGTATTTATTCCGGTGCTAGCTGCAAATCTCTGGGTCATTTTCTCCAATAATAAAAGGGCATTATTGAAATATTCGCTGACATTATTCTTCTTCATTGATATTGTGGTGGTTTTAGGATATTTCTTTCCTGAATACAATATTTTTAGCTTGCTTGTTGGAAAACAGCATGATTTCATTGGCCTTGCACTTCATGAACAGGCAGGGAGCTTCATTAAACCATTTGAATTACAGGCGAATTTTGCATCTTTTGCTGTGTTTGCTCCTTTAGCACTTATAAATACACTTTTTAGACCGTTTTTTGGGGATATTTCATCACCTTTATTGATACTGCCTCTTTTGGAAAATATTGTTCTAATTTTGATGATTGTTTTAGCTATAGTTTTTCCATTAAAAGGAAGAAAGAACAACAGAATTATCTATTTCTGCTTCTTTTTTAGCCTATTACTCTTTATTCTATTAGGACTAACTACACCGGTACTTGGCGCTTTAGTTCGGTACAGAATTCCAGGGCTGCCATTTTTCGTAATTGGACTTCTGATGCTAATTGATACGAAAAGAATATTGGCGATATTTCAAAAAAAACCTAATAAATCTGCTTCCAATGACTAAAACCATCTTAATATCTGGTGCCACAAGCGGCATTGGTCGATCATGTGCCGAATATTTTGCACGCAATAGAGACCGTCTTATTATTACAGGTCGTAGAGAAGAACGTCTGAAGCAGATAAAAAATGAACTCACAGAAAAATATGGAATCGAAGTTCTTTACCTTGCATTTGATATTCGCGATAAGAACGCTGTAAAAAATGCCATAGAATCGCTTCTTAATGAATGGAAAAACATCGATGTTCTTATCAATAATGCTGGATTAGCCAGTGGGCTCAATACCATACAAGATGGAGATATTGACGACTGGGAAAAAATGATCGATACCAATGTGAAAGGGCTTTTATATCTGAGCAGGGCTGTAATGCCACTTATGATTGAACGCAAAAAAGGGCACATCATCAATATTGGTTCCATAGCAGGCAAAGAAGTTTATCCGAATGGAAATGTGTACTGCGCAACAAAACATGCCGTAGATGCTCTTACAAAGGCCATGCGCGTAGATTTATTACCCCACATGATCAAAGTTTCGCAAATTGCACCCGGAGCCGTAGAAACTGAATTTAGTATCGTTCGTTTTCATGGCGATAAATCAAAAGCGGATGCGATATATAATGGCTATAAGCCATTAACCCCTAACGATATTGCAGATGTCGTTTTTTATGTTGCCAGTCTTCCTGATCATGTGAATATCAATGACATGCTTATTATGCCTACCGCCCAGGCGAGCTCGGGGCATTTTAATAAGGAATAATAATCTTTGCACTATTCATGTCTCATGACTTGCGTTACAGGTCTGCGAGAATCATTTTGCGCCTATCCCTTAAAATTCATATCTTTGAATCAGTCAAGATAGAATGAAAGAAAAGATACATAGTATTTTACGTGAATACTGGGGTTATAGTAGTTTTAGACCCATGCAGGAGGATATTATCCTTTCTGTACTTGCTGGTCAAGATACTCTTGCGCTATTGCCTACAGGGGGAGGGAAGTCTATTACTTTTCAAGTGCCGGCTATGGCTCGCGAAGGGCTTTGCATTGTAGTTACGCCACTCATCGCATTAATGAAGGATCAGGTAGAGAATCTGAAAAAAAGACAAATAAAGGCGTATGCTATACACAGTGGATTAAACAAGCATGAAATTGATATTGCCCTTAATAATTGTGTTTACGATGATGTAAAATTCCTTTATGTTTCTCCAGAAAGGCTGGCTACTGATATTTTTCGCTTGCGTGTGCAAAAAATGAATGTTAATTTATTAGCAGTTGATGAAGCGCATTGTATTTCTCAATGGGGATTTGATTTTCGTCCGCCATATCTTAGAATTTCAGAAATCAGAGATTTAATCCCAGGAACTCCAATAATAGCTGTAACAGCTACAGCCACAGAAATTGTTGCTCAAGATATTATGAAAAATCTGGCGTTTCAAAAGGGTCAGCTTTTTCGGCAGTCATTCTATCGCGAAAATCTTGTGTACAATGCCATTAAGGAAGAAAATAAAAATGAAAGGCTCTTGCATCTGCTAAATGAATATCCTGGCACTTCGGTGGTTTATGTTCGTAGCCGACGCAAAACTCGTGAGGCTGCTCAGTTTCTTTCCAGAAATGGTATAAAAGCATCTTTCTATCATGCTGGGTTAGATCCTTTAGAACGAGATAAGCGCCAAAATTTATGGCTTAAAGGAAATGTTCGGGTAATGGTGGCCACCAATGCTTTTGGTATGGGTATCGACAAAGCAGATGTGCGTCTGGTTGCTCACCTTGATATTCCGGATAGTACAGAGGCCTATTTTCAGGAAGCAGGTCGTGGGGGTCGAGACGGAAAAACATCTCATGCTTGGTTGCTTTGGAATAATGCCGATATTGAAGAATCGTTAAAAATGTTGGAGGCATCTTATCCTCCGATCGACTTCATTGCTCGAGTTTATTCGGCTTTGGGAAACTACCTTAGGCTGGTAATCGGCAGCGGAGAATTGGTAACACTTGATTTTGAAATTGCAGATTTCTGTAAGCATTATGAACTCCCTATTCTGGAAACGCACCATGCGCTAAAACTTTTGGAGAAAGAAGGCTATATCGGTCTGTCTGAAGCCATTTTTAATCCATCAAAGATTAAATTTCTCCTCAATAAAAATGATTTGTATCGTTTTCAAATTGAAAACCCAAAACTTGATCCTTTCATTCAATTACTTATTCGTTCATATTCTGGTGTTTTCACAGACTTTATCCGAATAGACGAATTTACTCTTGCGCAACGTATGCGAGCCGATAAATCTATAGTAGCAAAAGGCTTGCAAACTCTTGATCGAATGGATGTTTTGTCGTACTCTCCAGCAAGCAATAGTCCACGCATTACTTTTCTTAGTCCCCGCCTAGATGAAAAGGAAATAATTCTTTCAGAAGAGCATTACTTTCAGCGGAAACAAATGGCTGAGCAACGTATGAATGCAATGATTCAATATGTTGAGTCGTCCTCTAAATGCAGAAGCCAGATTTTACTGGAGTATTTTGGTGAGAAAGATTCGCGTCGCTGTGGTAGATGTGATGTTTGTGAGAAGCGTACAGAAATAGATTTGAGTGAATACCATTTCAACACCGTTATTAAAATTATAAAACCTCTTTTGCAAAAGAAAGAATTGGGAATTCGCGAATTAATGTCGCAAATTGGTACTATGGATTCGGAAAGAGCGATGAAAGCTATTCGATGGTTGCTTGATAATGGGAAAATTAAATCAGATAAAAATCAAAAACTTCGGTGGAATCAGGATTGATTTTTTACAAATTGGAGATATTGCGTATTTTTGGAACTATTATTGTTTAAGAAGAAAAAAATTCAGCATTATGAAAAAGACTTTGCTTTTTACTTTATCGATTGTTCTTTTTATCGTCGTTAAGGCGCAGGTGCCTGTAGATTCTGACACAAAACTAATTACATATCAGGATGTTGTTGATGAAGCGGGGATAAAAGACACTTTGTATAACCGAGGAATCACTTGGGTGAATACATATTTTAAGAATCCTGCAAATGTTTTTAGAACACGTGACCCGGAAAAAGGTGAGTTTTCAGGGAGGCATAGAATTAGAATGGTTGATACCGACGAGGAAGGTGTTGAGATGAACAGTAATACTATTGTTGATTTTGCATTTAAAATTGAGTGTAAGGAAAATCGATATCGGTATACCATAGATGATTTTACCATGAAGGCCCAATCAAAATATCCTTTGGAGCGGTGGCTTGACAAAGAAGACCCTACTTATTTAACTAAATATGACGACTATCTCTCTCAGGTAAATACACATGTTTTGGGTTTGATTGCTGACATCAAAGAAGGAATGAAAAAGAAAGAAGTTCTTGAAGACAATTGGTGAAATCAGAATAATCGAATAATTTCTTTGAATAATATATCTTTTCGTTCAGGACTATAGTCTCTGATCTGTATGAGTCCAGGGTTTTTTCCTGGACTTATGCTTCCAAAATGTTTGTCAATGTTTAGTAATCGCGCACCATTGATGCTGGCCATTTTAAGCAAGTCGCCTAACTCTAAATTGGGAAAATGATTTAGAATAATTTGCATTTCAGCAAAAATATTCAATTTTGAATTTGAAGCATAACTGTCGGTTCCAAGAACAAGATTTTCACTATGTTTAATAAATGCATTAATGTCTGGGATTTCCTTGCTGATAAATTCATTGGAAGCCGGGCAAAAACAAAACCATGGATCATTGAAATGCTCAATAATCTCAATAATATCTCGCTCTGAAGCATAAGTATTATGAACAAAAAGTATGCGTTGTTCTTTAGGTAATATTTCAGCAGCTATATCGGCTGGTCTGTTTGAGGAAAACTCTACTTTAAGTTTCTCGTGAATATTTTGCATGGGTCTGCCCTCAGTAAAGAACATTTTTTCTTCCCTGCTTTCCATAAAATGAATGCTATGCAATTTGTTCTGCGCAACTATCTGGTTGGCCACATTATCCATTAACGAACGCGAGCTTGTAAAAAGGGTGTGAAGAGATAGCGATGCGGTATGGCGATCAGAATCAATAAATTTTTGCATTAAATGCTCTGCGGTATGAAGAATGTCTTCTCTTGATTGACCTTCTTTCTCGAAAACTTCTACAAAAGTGTGAAATTGAATATTGCTATGTTCTTTGGGTAGAAAACTTATACCTGTATTGCTAATATCGGCACATGCATTAATTCCACCAGCATACATTTCGGATATACTATTGGTTAGTTTTTCAAGTATGTGTATCTCATTTGGCTTTTTTGTATGTATTCCGCGCATATGCGCAAAAAAATCCTCAATACCTTCAATTGCATCAATTACACCCCTCATCCATGATAATTCAAGGTGGCAATGCGCATTAACTAAACCTGGAATAAGCAATCCTTTCAAGTGGATTATCTCTTTGCGTTGTTTACCCGTTATTTTATCAAGGGGTAAGAGCTTTTTAATTTTACCAGAGTCTTGAACTAAGACAAGGTAGCCCGAGTAAATTTCTCCGTTTTCCCATAAAATATATTCCGGGCAAAAAATCTTCATATACAAATGTATGAAATTTTCATATTTAACAAAAAGAAACGACGATTAAAAATAAATAGTTATATATTTGTGCTATAAACATATAATGTCATGACAAAAGCAGAAATTGATATTCGTAAGTTAGAAATCACCGCTCAGCGTCTTCGATCAGTGGCTCATCCAATGAGAATTCAAATCATCAGACTTCTGGAAAAGAAAGAAGAAATGAATGTAACAAACATTTATCAAGCATTAGGAATTGAGCAAGCCAGTGCATCTCATCACCTTAATATTCTGAAGTCAAATAATATTTTGGAATCAAGAAGGGATGGGAAAAACACATACTATTCCCTTAAATCAGGGGCAATAATAGAGCTTATTGACTGCATTAATAAATGTGGTAAGCAATAAAAAAAAGAGGCTCATATTTTATAAGCCTCTTTTTTTATGTATTGATAATTTTACTCAGGGTGAATTGCTTCAACCGGGCAAACATCAGCGCAAGAACCACAATCTGTGCAGATGTCTGGATCTATTTTGTAAATAGGACCTGGGTTGATTGCTTCAACCGGACACTCATCAATACAGGTACCACATGCGGTACAATCTTCTGTAATTACGTAAGCCATAACTCTTTTTTTTTTATTCTGATTTTGCAAATATATATAAAAATGAGAAATATGGCTAAAAAACTCAGTTTATATTTCATATAAATAAAAAGCACCCCGAAGAGTGCTTTAATAAAAAATATTATACAAGTGTTTATTTGCCATCGTAGGCCCATTTCAAATAGGCCGCACCCCATGTAAATCCTGCACCAAATGTTGCAAGAATAATATTGTCTCCTTTACGAAGTTGCTTCTCATAATCCATTAGACAAAGAGGCAGAGTAGCAGCAGTGGTATTGCCGTATTTTGAAATATTAATCATTACTTTTTCCTTCGGCAGATCCATGCGATGTGCTGTGGCCTCAATAATTCTCATGTTTGCTTGATGGGGAACCAACCAGTCAACAGTTTCAGAAGTTAATCCATTCCTTTTCATAATGTCAACAGCAGTGTCAGCCATTTTTGAAACGGCCCATTTGAATACAGGCTGACCTTCCTGATAAATGAAGTGCTCACGGTTGGAAACAGTTTCTGCTGATGCAGGGTGAACTGATCCACCAGCTTTTTGGTGAAGGTGGTGGCGACCAATACCATCGCTCTGAAGATGAATATCTATTACGCCTAAATCTTCTTCTGTAGGTTCAATCAATACGGCACCTGCACCATCTCCAAATATAGGGCAGGTTGCTCTGTCTGTATAATCTACAATAGAAGACATCTTTTCAGCACCAATCAATATGATTTTTTTTGCACGACCAGACTCAATAAATGAGGTGGCGGTGGTTAAGCCATAAAGAAATCCACTACAACCAGCATTAATGTCGAAACTAAAAGCATTTTTAATTCCAACTTTATCGCTTATAATATTGGCAGTAGCAGGAAATGGGTGATCGGGCGTAACTGTGGCACATAGAACTAGATCAATTTCGTCAGGAGAAGTGCCGGTTTTTTCAAGCAATTTTCTGACAGCAGCAGCGCCAAGGTCGCTAGACCCCTGTCCATATTCTTTAAGAATATGACGAGTTTTAATCCCTATACGAGACATAATCCATTCATCGGAAGTGTCTACCATCTGGCTCAATTCATCATTAGTCAGAATATAATCTGGCAACACTCCTGCAACACCCGTAATAATCGCTTTGTGTTTCCCCATATTGATAGAAAAATTATGCAGTTTTTTCTATTGCCTGTTTACCTTTATAAAAACCACATTCACCACACACATTATGATAGCGAACGGGTGTGCCACAATTAGGGCATATCATAAAAGTTGGAGCAACTGCTTTGCGAGTGGCTCTTCTTGTGCGCGATCTTTGTTTAGAAAAACGAAATTTTAAATTAGCCATTTCCTTCTCATTTTTTACTTTAATTCATCATCAGCTTCATCAATTTGAATATCTTGAAAACGTTCCATCATCTCGGCATTACATTGCCCTTCTTCATGCACTCGGCGCATTGGAATTGACAACATAATAAAATCATAAATGCTTTGATATACATCCAGTTCGTAATCGCTGGGAGTGACAAACAGTATATCATCACTGCTTTCTTCTCCTTTTTCACTTTCACGAACAATAAGCGGATTCACTTGGTTTATCACCAGTATGAGATCGTCAAGACAACGGTCGCAAGCAAGAGTTAGACTGCCTTTAAAGACAAAATTTAACTCGAATAGCCTACCTGATTTGACGAGTACTAAATCCACACTAACCATAGCATCTCTGATTCCAGAATCAGGGATATTTTCAAAGAACGACTTGCTAATTTCCCAGTGGTAATCATGATTTCCATCTGATAACCCCCTGAATGCAATTCTATATTCACTTAAAGCCTTCAAATAACTCTCAATTTTTAAGAGTTTGCAAAGTTAATAATTATTTGAATTACACAAAAATTATTCTTGATTATAGATCTGAAGCACGATCAGTGGCCACTAAGAAATTGTCTGAGATATTTATCTTCAGCAGCTGTAATCTGTTTACCAAAGGGGAAAGCAGTACCGCTAACAGGATGGATTAACTGAAAATTAAATATTTCAGTATTGCCATTTATAACTCTAGAAATAGCCTTTACTTTTGCTTTAGCAACGTTAGTTTTAAGTGATTTTGCTTCTTCTATACCCATATTTACATTGTAAGTGCTCCCTTCAAAAACTATGGGATAGAATTTATCGTCGGCATTATAGGTTCCTAATCCCTCGAGAGGAAGAAGAACATATTTATATGTTGCCAGAATTTCCTTATCTCTTTTCTCTTGCTCTGCTTTTTCTCTAGCTTTTGCTTCACGAGTACATTCTGCCACAAAAGCCTGTTTTATAATGCCGTATTGTTTGAGACGAGCTTCATATTGTTCTGTAGTTTCAAACTCACCCTTGGGTCTGGTCATTTCTTTTTTAGAGGCAATTTTTTCTTTCAAACAGTCGAAATATTTGAATTCAGCAATATTCCAAATTTTAATTTTATTATCGGCTCCACTAGTAATTAGAAGATCCTTGTCTTCATTGAGGCACATATCTTTTATGGCTCCTTCGTGAAGAATATTTTGTTCAAGCAATTGTTTGTCAACAACATTATACACTTTAAGGTCGCCAGTGGCTTCGGCGCAGAAAAGATATTTATCGCCAGGAATAAACAGTACTTTAGTTATTGGCTGACGGAAATAGTCGAATTTTGCAAGCAGCATTGTTGTATCAGTTCGCCAGATTAATACCACATTGTCTTCGCCACCAGTTGCAAGCATTGATCCATCAAATGAAAAATCAACAGTACTGACTGTATTCCTATGTCCTTCATAAGTATGCATTAATTTGCCATCTGAAGAGGCGTGAATCATTGCTGTATTATCCCAGCTCCCAGAGGCAATCATAGATCCATCTTTGCTGTATGAAACGGAAGTAACAGCGTCTTCATGATCTTCAATGGAATAAATTTCGCCACCTGTTAGCATGTCCCATACTTTAACAGTTCCATCGTCGGAAACACTGGCAAGTTTCATCCCATCAGGAGAAAAGGCCAAGTCGTTAATTCGGTCGTTATGTGCTTCTATTTCAATTTTCTTTGCCATTGTTCCTGCATCCCAAATCACAATTCTTTTGTCCCAACCTGCAGTGGCAAAAAGATTATTCTCTGAAGAATATGCAGTGGCTATAACAAAGCCTTTATGTTCTTCAATAGTTTTTGTTTTTGTGGCGTTTTCCGGATTAAGACAGTAAATATTTTTGTCGTAAGATCCTGCCACAATTGTTTTTGCATCCTTATCCACAGAAACGGAAGTGAGCTTCATTGGGAAAGCCTCTGATTCCTTTATCAGCAATTGTGCTGAAAGATTTAGTGAAAGAATGATTGTAAAAAAGAGTATAAGTATTTTCATAAATGAAACTTATTGAAGGTGGTTTAGAGTGTAAAAGTAAAAAAGAAAGATGAGAATAAAAAACATATATTCAAATAAAAAAGCAGCTTCCGTTTTTAGAAGCTGCTGAAGCATTAGCTGACACAGATCAGAAAAGTTTACCAGCCAACTATCGTGATTCCAAACTCCAGAGGGTAAACCTCGGGTCCTTCATTATCTGCAAACATGGTTGAAAGGCTGTAATTGGCAAAAAGATTCAAATGTCCCCATCCTATACGTGCCATTAAACCGTATTTAAGAGGATTGAGATGGTAATTGTCGTAAGATTTGATTTTGTCTTTTCCATTTCCATTATCAATACTCACTTTTGTGTGACTGGAAAGGCGAGTTCCAACGAAGCCACCAACCCCAATATGAAAGCTGTTTTTTTCATTTTCATTATTGGTTTGATATTCGAGCATCAAGGGCAGAATAAGATATGAACTTACCATTTTACTGCGGATACTATTTGACATGGTATCGGTCCATGACATCAGCGTTGCAGAGTCACTGATTAAGCGAACAGTATTATCTAGGCGATAATTTTGAATATGTAGTCCAAGGCCTGTTACCAAACCAATATGGTTGCGAACAAGGTTGAAGCTCTGCTCTATTAAGTTTAGTTCAAGCCCCCAGGAGCGTGAAAATTCGAGGTTCATAAATGAATTGCCTGGGGCAATATTTAATTCATTTGCAGGTGAAAGAAATCCATTGAAGGCGAAATCAATTCCACCCCAGTGACCGTTAAAATCACTATTGTCTTTATCAATATCATCTTCTGTAATAATGATTTCTCTATTGCCTATTGAGAGGGTGTCGCCATCTTTAATAAGAATATTACCAACGGCTTCTTTGTCATTTACGTTTGCTATTCCTTCAATTTCAATGTTAACATTTTCAGGGGCACCAATAAAATTCACGTCAGAAGCTCCTTCAGCATATACTTTTAGCGATTTACTTACATTCAGATCTAAATCACTAGCCCCAGAGGCAATGATATCTGCTTGTTCAACTACAAGGTCTTTGGCCTTAAGAGTTGTGGCTCCCTGTGCTTTAGCTTTAAGCTTATTTGCGCTTCCGCTTAATTTGAGATCAGAGGCACCATCGGCAATAATATCAAGGCTTTCAACGGCTATGTCTGCTTCCATTGATGCCGCACCCGAAGTGATGAAAGTTATGGCTGTGCCTTTTATCTGCCCTTCTGAGTTAAAACTTGCTGCAGATCCGATATCAACTTTTTTAAGTTGAGGAGCACTTATATATACATCTATTGTTTCAGGACTTTTTTTTGTACTAAGATAAAGGACTGAGCCATCAACTTCGTATGTAAGTGCATCCTTAGCCTTCTCAGAAAGGGTGCATTTAATATGAGAGGACTCTCCTTGCGAGAAATGCACATTGACGGAACCCCGTATGTTCATTTCATTAAAATTATCGAGCGGAGAATCAATTACCACATCTTGTGCATTTAAAGAAAAAATGGTAGCGGCAAATAAAATCAGTAGTGTACTTATTGTTTTCATGATCGTGTTATTTTTTTGTTTCAGGGGTAAGACGTATAGTCGCAAAAAATGTTACAGTGAAAATTATTTTATGGCTAGCGGAATATTGGTTCCGGCAATTCTACTAAGGGTGCTGATGCCAAAATTACTTATATCGGAAGCAGTTAATTGGTTTGCAGGATTATCTTTTATTGATTTTTCACCGCTTACTGTTTGACGTGCCCAGGCTGTCCATTCTGCAAATGTGCCAAGTGTTGATTCTTTCTTTTCTTCGGCATCAGGATTATTTGCATTGATTTTATATTTTGTGTACGCGTAAATTTCAAGGTATTCGGTACGAACGTCGTTGATGCTTTGAGGAGCTTTTTCCTCTACTGGAACTTGTTCTGCAGAAGCAATTAGAGGAATACCTTGTATAATTTCCGGTTCTTGATTTCCAGGAGTAACGATAACATTGTTGTTGTTTGTTTTTGTCGTATCAGGGTCATCAGAATCGTTTACCGAAAGAGCAAAATTCAAGTGATTTCTAAAAGGAGTCATTATCGACATTTGAGAAACAAGCTGCGGGTTGCTTTGGTTTGTATTACCGGTGCCGATAATATTCCAGAACAATAATAGAATGGCTGCTGCAGAAGTAACTGCGATGACTGTTCTTTTTACAAACGGAGGGATGAGATAACGTTTTAATGCAGATTTGTGTGGGAAAACCACATCTATGTCTGCTTCAAAACGAGTTTTTTCTAATAAATATAATGAACGTTGCATTTCGCTGTTCTCAACCAAGGCTTTTTCTACTTCTTTGCGTTCAGCAGCTGAAAGATCATTTTCTATATATGCAACAAGCTTTTCATTATTTGCTTTTGCATGTGTTTCGGGAATACTTTTTAATGTGTCTTTTAGCGATTTTGGCGTTTCAATGGCTTCGCCTAAAACACCATCTTCAATGGCTTCTGAATAATTGTTAAATTCGTCTTTATATTCAGGGTTTTCACCCAAAAATAAGAGAAGAGATTCTTGCTGATTATCCGACAAATTCCCGTCGAAATAATCCACAATGTATTCTATATAGTTGTCTTTGTTGATCATCGTTTGCTTTATTAAATTACCAAATCCACGTTTTTCAGATATTTTTGCAGAGTGAGTCGGGCTCGATATATATAAACCTTTACCTGGCTTTCATTCAATTTGCAAACTTCTCCGATTTCTTGATACGAATACCCCTCATAATCGCGTAGTAAAATCACACTTCGCTGAATTTCGGGTAAACGCGACAGCGCCTCATTGAGAACCGATTTCAAATCTATATTCATGTCTGCATCGTAGGAACCGTATTTTTCATCCATGAAAACGTCGCCGCTGTCTTTTTCGGCTACAATCTTTTTCCGTTTTCTAATGAAATCAATCATAATATGATATGCTGAAGTGAACAAATACGATTTTACTTTATCATAGCTGACTGATTCTACTTTTTCCCACAATCGCATAAAAGCTTCCTGCACAATATCGGCTGCATCATCTTCGTCATTCAGACTTTTCCTAATAAAACGGAAAATGGCATCTGAATAATCATCTACGCAATTGTTGTATTCTGATCTGGTCATGTAAAAATTATTACGACATTAAGACGATCAAGTTTTCATTATGTTACAAAGGTAGGTAGATTTTTTTTGAAAAGCATAAAATGTTATTGATAAACAGGTGTTTATGGTTTCTTGGATTAAGAGGCCAAATGTTGTTTTTATTACTTTTTCACCCTTGCAAAAGTAATTACAAGCACACCTATTACGGTGAGAATACCTCCGAATATCTGATATGTTTCGGGTAAAATCCCCATGACCAGAAACCCTGCAATGAGTACAAAAAAGGATCGACTGGTACTAAGAATAGACCATGTAGTTACCTTTAATCGTTCCAACGCATTGTATCCTGCGAAAGCTGAAATGAAGGGCCCAAGGAGGGAGCCGCCAGCAATAGCCAGTATTAGTTTTGGGTCAATGGCAAGGTCGTAGCCCATTATAAAACAGGCAATTAGTGAAAAACTTAGCAGGTATAATATCCTGTTAATACTCAACATTATAGGGTGATAATTTTTTATCCGAGGTTTCAGAATAACTTTTCCTATAGCACTGAGTAAAGAAGAAATTAATATTAGTCCAGCTCCGGTAAAAAGAAATTCAGCCCATGTGAAATCTTTTCTGTATCCGATTAAGACAGCTCCTGCAAGGGTAATAATTACTCCGCTAATCTCAGAAAGGGAGAATCGTTCTTTTAAGAATAAATACCCCAAAATAGCAGCATAAATGGGCCCGATATTGGTCATAAATGAAACCAGCGATGGGTTATCCGTGTCGTTAATGGCCTTAAACCACATGAGGGTCGCTGTCATATCAAGTAAGCCAACTAGAAACAGAAAGGCTAGAAAGTTTCTTTCAAACTTGAATTTTTTAATCACATTGGGTTTAACAAATACTATGATGGTATTCCAGAGCAAGCCGGCGCTAAACCAATAAACCCCAAAAACTGGGAAAGGCAAGTCGTTTAGAAATAATTTAGTAATGATGTATACGCCAGTCATGGACAATACATCAGCCATTGCGTATAGCAAACCCTGATTCCTAGAGGAACTAAAAATGGAGCGTATTTTCACAGTGTGAATTTATTCAACGTCGAACAAAGGATCTTTTCGATAATGATCTAAATAAGTACCAATACTTTCGACAGGAATTCTTTTGGCAATGATGCGTTTTTTTCGATCTACCAAATATACTACAGGGGTTGAATAAATATCGTATAGATCATGAAAATTTCCTAAAGCACTACGTGTGCCATTTACATTGATGAAATCTCCCATTTTCTTTTCTTCCAGCGTCTGTTGCCATTTGGTAATACTAGTGTCGGTGCAAACTGCATACACTTTTAGATCAAAGGTATCTTTAACTTCATTATAATATTCCACCAAACGTGGTGTTTCTTTAGCACAGTGACCGCAGTCGTATGACCAAAAATAAATAATCATGTATTCTGCAGGTACTGCATGCATAGGCACAAGTTTGTTTTCAGTATTTAGCAGAATTAGATTTGGCGCAATTGCACCAATCAGATTTGGTTTTAATGCATCAGCCCGCTCAATAATTTTTTGAAGGACTTTTTCCGACACCCAAAACGCATCACCTACGCGATATACATAGTCTACTATATGAACAAATATTGCATCAAATCCCATCACGTGAGATGTTTCATAATTGTGTGTTAGATACCAAACCACATATTTGAAAACCTCTTTATTCGGTCGAGACATTTCAATAATTTTATCAACTTCAGAAATAATGGTGTCGGGTATCTGAGCAATTACTTTATTGAAATACTGATCTATTTTATTGTTTAAGACAGGGGTGCGTAGAAGTCTGTCGTCTGTCAAATCAATTTCATCCCAGAAATGAGATTTATAATACTGATATTCTGCAATCGAATCTTTGGTGCCATCTGGTTTGAGTGGTGTTTCAGCCATTTCAGGTTCTTTCGAGGCTTTGAAAACCACTGAGAGAAATGATTCGGGATATTTTTTAATGAATTTTTCTTTATAATCAACTACCTCTTCGTTTATGAATTGCATTTTCTTGGTCATTAAATCGATGGAGTCTTTATTGTCTCCATCTTTTATTTTATTATAAATGGGCATTAATGCTTCGATCTCTTTTCCTTTTTCTGCTATATATTTTTGGTATTCAGCAAATGCAATATTATCCTTGCTTCCTTTTACTTTTAGGCTGGAGGTTACATCTCCGGTATCGCATTCTGCATAAAACGTGCGTTCGCGATCAAGTAAAATTTCGAAATACTTTTTACTG
Source organism: Bacteroidales bacterium (assembly GCA_016937255.1). Taxonomy (GTDB): domain Bacteria; phylum Bacteroidota; class Bacteroidia; order Bacteroidales; family DTU049; genus BM518. Next base: position 5,892 of record JAFGWG010000087.1, on the reverse strand, counting down.
GGTAATACAATAAAATAAATACCTCCGCCAACAGTGTCAGTGGTTTCAAAAACACCTTCTCCATTTGCATCGAGTTGTACAGTATCGCGGATATACTGGTATTTTCCGAAGTAATAACCTAAATAAACAGATGTATCCTTGAGGTTTTTGACTTTAATGTCAATTTTATAGCCTGGAATTTCTTGTGAAAACAAGGTACTGGCAAAGAGGCATATAAAAAGGATAGCCGGAATTATCTTATTCATGGGTTTCTTTTTTTAGTTGTTTAACAAATATTATTCCAAGTCCATATCTGGATTTTCGGCTGACATTAATTCATGAATTATGGGCAGAGCCATAGCAATTGATTTTCCCCAACGCTCTTGAAACCATGTTGCTGCATAGTAGGCCACGCATTGTTTTTCGGCCTCCAAGCCCTTGCTGAAAGTAATGAAAAGGTCTTTCATGTCTTGATAAATGTCGCACAAAAGTTCAGAAAGACTATGTTCGATAAGATCTCCACTAATAGAATCTGCGGTGTGAAACAAATCATTTTTCCCAAATCGTTCACGCATTTCATTGAAGAGAATTTCGTAGTTTTCTTCAGTCACAAAGCGTTGCATATATGCGGTATCACATTCCAGTATTTCAGGAAGCAGTGAGCCTTTCAGATATAGCGCCGCCAATGCTCGTTGTAAGAAAGTCAGGCGATAGCTTTCTTCGTATTTAGATTGATTTTCTGCGAAATAGCAATATTCATTGCCAAGGGTCAGAAGCTCTCTGACAGCCATATAGTCATCTGTTACTTGATTCATGTGCCAGAATTTCTTTCGATAATATGAAAGCACAAATTTAAGAAATTCGCTGCTTTGATCACATTAATTGCACATAAGTTTATAACCGCGGCCGTGAATATTCATCAATTCTATATTTTCATCCATTTTTAAGACCTTACGTAAGCGAGTGATATACACGTCCATGCTTCGGGAGCTAAAATAATCATCATTGCCCCAAATTAGGTCTAATGCAGTTTTTCTATCTGTAATATTATTTTTGTTTTCTACTAGAAGTTTAAGCAATTCGGCTTCTTTTGCGGTAAGTTTTTTCACTTCATTTCCTTTATTTACCGTTTGTCTGCTGAAATCGAAAACCAATTTACCCAGGCTGATGTTTTCATCACTTTCTTGGGAAACATTGACCAATCTATTGACCAATGCATTAATGCGCGCTAGTAGTACATCCATACTAAAAGGCTTAGTGATATAATCGTCGGCACCCAGTTCAAAACCTTTTAGAATATCATCTTGCATGGTTTTGGCGGTTAAAAAAATTAATGGCAGATTGGCAGACATTGATTTCAGGTCTTTGGCAAGAGCAAAGCCATCTTTATCGGGCATCATTACATCGACTAAAGCTAGATCTATACCAGACGTACTTTTGTATTGATCGAGTGCTTCATTTCCGTTACGGGTAAGAATAACGTCAAAGCCTTTGGCTGAAAGAAAGCTTTTCAAAATAACGCCAAGATTCACGTCATCTTCGGCCAGCAATATGCAGATTTTATTATTTCGCATGATACAAAGGTACTTTAATAATAAATTCTGAGCCTTTTCCAAGTTCACTTTGCAGTGTGATTTCTCCCTCGTGACCCTCAATAATAGCTTTAACATAATTTAGCCCAAGACCAAACCCTTTAACATTATGAACATCTCCGGTTGGCACACGATAGAGTCTTTCAAAAATTCGTTTCTGATCTTTTTTTGAAATCCCAATTCCATGGTCTTTAATTGAAATCAATATGCTATTGTTTATGTTTTTCGTTTGGATTTCTATTTTAGGTTGTGTTTCGCTGTATTTGTTTGCATTATCGAGAAGATTAAAAATTGCATTCTCAAAATGTATGGAATCTGCCATGATTAATGTTCTTTCTGCTGACAAATCTTGTTCAATGACGCCGTCTTTCTGCTCCACCAATAGCTGAATATTTTCAACAGCCTGTTGTATGATATGATGTGTATTAAGCTTTTCTCTTTTTAATCCCATTCGGCCTTTTTCAATAATTGCAGTTTGCAATATCTTTTCTGTCATGGCGGCCAGACGCTTGTTTTCTTGCGCAATAATATGAATGAATTCAAATTGTTTTTCGGGCGAAATTTCAGTCTGATTATCAGATAAAACCTCACAAGCTAGTGATATAGTTGAAATTGGTGTCTTTATTTCATGGGTCATATTATTAATGAAATCTGTTTTCATTTCCGACAATTTTTTCTGTCTGAGTAATGAAAAGACCACAAAGAAAAACGAGAATATAATAACTGCGACCAATACAAGCGTGAGCAAAAACATGCCGGACACCTCCGCATAAATATAGCTGCTTTTCTTGGGAAAATAAATTAGTAAGTACTCAGGAGGAGAAAACATATCGCTCGGAAAAAGTCTGAACCCATAACCTTCGTTGCGCAATTCCTCTTCGTATTTACCTGTTTTTTGAAGTAAAATTGTATCTCTGCGCGGGCTATAAATTCCAAAGTCATACTCAATATTTATTCCCTTCAAAGAAAGTTCAGATGCAATCAAAGAATCAATAAATGATGAATCAATACGTGTTTCAATAGGAGAAAAATGATTAATATTGAAAAAGTCCTCCATTACATCGCCAATAATATATGTGCGCATCAGGTATTGTTCTACACTGGTATATAGAGAATCATAAAGTAAAAACTCCTGCTTATCTTCGTAGGTATTGGTTTTATCGTCTTTTGAATATTGTATATTCTTTTTAGCGGTAAACAATCGGCGGTTTTGAATAGCTTCAAAAAGTTGCAGCCGCTTCAAGGAATCCGCATCCAATGTATCCATTGAATTATACCTTAAGGACGAATCGAGCCCCTGCTGGTATTCGCCATAGCGGTTCATGGCAATCTGAAAGCTAATTCGCTCTCGAGTGAGATCCACCACCGAGTCCTCACCCATGCTATCAATTCCCATCTCCTGCAACGATTGAAACAGGCTTTGATTAAGAGAATCAAGAAGGTTAATTAGCCCAACTCCTTTGGAGTATGTCTGAAGCTTACTTTTTAATTGTACTGCAATTTCATGTTTTTCTATTTGATAAATGACACGAGAAACCGCCTCGTTAACATTTCGGTCGAAAGTAGCCTCTTTTGCATCGATTGCTGTGCGCAAATAATAATATTGTACACCAGCAATTCCAAGCATAGCAGATGCCGAAAGGATGATGATTATATATTTTAAGCGATTGTTGTTGGACATATTTCTTTGCAAATTAACACTTGTTAACACTTCTTAACATCACTTAACACAGAATGGCTTTTCCGTATCGTATCTTTGTAGCAGCGAAAAATACAAATACTAAGATATTTTTCAGGTTTTTGGTTAATTTATTGGTTTAACACATGGATGCAGGGAAAACAATTTTCCTGCATCTTTGTTTTTATAAGTTTGTATCTTTGTCATAATCAAGTTGAGCCAAAATGCGTACAAAAATCAACGTAAATTTACTAAAAGATTTTCTTACTGAAGAAGATTTTAATCAAATCGATCCATTTATTATACATGCTTCGAAATTGCTTTTGGAAAGAAACGGGCGTGGGTCTGAGTTTACCGGCTGGCTGCATTGGCCAACTCAGTGTTTGGGGAATGCTAAAATTCTAAGTGAAATACAAGATTGCAAAAAAGATATCGATGCCTTTTCTCCCGATTATATTGTTGTTGTGGGCATTGGTGGATCGTATCTAGGCACAAAAGCTGTTTACGATGCCTTGAAAGATCATTTTCCAGATAAAAACAAGCGCGAAATCCTCTTTGCTGGACATCATCTTGATCCGTCTTACCATCAACAATTGTTGGCTTTTCTCGAAGACAAAAATTTTGCCGTGGTGGTTATTTCAAAATCAGGAACAACCACTGAGCCTGCCATTGCATTTAGATTATTAAGAGCACTTTTGCAAAAGAAACATGGCTCAGAAAGCCGTAAATGCATTGTTGCAATAACCGATGAAAAAATAGGCGCTCTACGCTCACTTTGCGATAAAGAAAATCTTCGCAGTTTTGTTATTGATGATGATATCGGCGGACGTTTCTCTGTTTTTACACCGGTTGGGCTGGTGCCTCTTGCTCTTGCAGGATTCAATATTGAAGAAATGTTGAAAGGCGCTTCAGACGCAGAAACATATCTTTGTTCGCACCAGAAACTGGAAGATAATCCTGCATTAAAATATGCAGCTATTCGCAACCTTCTATATCAGAAGGGTAAACCCATTGAACTGCAAAGCACTTTCTACCCTTCGCTGAGTACCATTAGTGAATGGTGGAAACAACTTTTTGGAGAAAGTGAAGGTAAAGAACATAAGGGAATTTTCCCTGCGTCACTTACTTTCACAAGCGATTTGCACTCTCTCGGTCAATTTGTTCAGGATGGTTTGCGGGTATTTTTCGAGACCTTCATTACAGTAAAAGACCTTAAAAGCGATATTGAAATTCCACTATTTGAAGACGACAATGATGGACTAAACTATCTTGCAGGAAAAAGTCTATCTTTTGTAAACCGAAAAGCTGAAAGTGCTACCCAACTTGCACATTCTGACGGAGGTGTTCCTGTGATTGAAATTGAAATTCCTGATATTACAGAATACAGTATATCTGAGCTTCTTTATTTCTTTGAATTCTCATGTGCGGTAAGTGCTTATACATTACAGGTAAATCCATTTGATCAGCCGGGAGTAGAAGCCTACAAGAAAAACATGTTTGCTCTTTTGGGAAAAGAAGGATATGAAGAACTTAAAGAAAAATTGGAAAAAAGATTAGACAGCTAATTATGCATCATTCCACAAGAATATATTTTCTCCTGGTTGCAGTAATCGCACTTGCCCTATTGGCTTGTGCAACAGTGGTTAAGCCTACGGGAGGGTCTACAGATAAAGCTCCTCCAGAACTTCTCCAAGCATATCCGGCTGATTCCACCATTAATTTCACAGGAAACAAAATCATTTTGGAATTCGACGAGTTTGTTAAACTGAATAATCCTCGTTCTCAGGTTTTAATGAACCCTTTTATTGGAGAGGATGTTGATATCACTGCAAAAGGAAAGAAAATTATTATCAAACTTCCCGACTCCTTAGCTGACGCAGGTACGTATCACATCTTTTTTGGGAATTCGGTACAGGATATTACTGAAAGCAATATCAGCACCAATATGCATTATGTTTTTAGTACAGGACCATACCTTGATTCCTGCACAATTAGTGGGTTTGCCATAAATGCCTTTGAAAACACATCTAATGACGAAGCCTGGGTATTATTACACAATAGCAAAAATGATATTAAAGATACTACTCCGGTTTATCTGGCACATAGCAATGAAAAAGGCGCTTTTGTGTTCAGTAATTTGAAGCCCGGAACCTATCATGCTCTGGCTCTGGTAGATGCCAATTCTGATTATATATTTAATCTGGCCACCGAATTAATAGGATTCTATCCTGAGCCTATCGTTTTGGATGCAGAGAATACCCGCCTCGATTCTCTAAAAATCAGGCTTTTTGAAAATGCGGATACCACTCAGAAAAAAATCAAAAATGAAGTCATTCGCTTCAGAACAGTTAGAATAGGATTCAAAGAGAGCTTGAAAAACCCACAAGTGAGTATTTTAATGGGTGGCGATGTGCAATATGAATGGGATAATGATCAAGACACTATAATTTTCTGGCTTCCCAACAGAACGCAAGATAGTTTAGGGTGTATTATCAGTGATGGAAGCTTCGCAGACACCATTTATCAGGATTTGAATGTTAAGCTTCGAAACAATAAAGTCATTACAGATACAACTTTCAAAGTTCTTAGCAACCTCCACAAAGGTAAACTCATACATACAGATACCCTTGTTTTAGAATTCAC
>JAFGWG010000086.1 GCA_016937255.1 Bacteroidales bacterium | reverse complement strand
CATCAATATCCGCAGCAGTAATGCTTGCATTTCCGCTTCCGTCGAGATAAACAGTGATGTTTTGGCATACAGCTGTGGGAGAAATTGAGTCCATTACTGTAACTGTTGCATTGCACTGGCCGGTATTACCGCTTCCATCAGTTGCAGTGAGTGTTACAGTATTTGCTCCAAGATTTGCACACGTAAAAACAGCTGGTGATGACGACATCCCCGCAATACTGCAATTATCATAAGACCCTCCATTAACATCTGCGGGAAATACGATAGCCATTCCTGATCCATTGAGATACACAGTAATATTCTTGCATATTGCAGTTGGTGGAACTGTATCCTGAACAGTTACAGTTGCCTGGCAGTTATCCGAGTTTCCATAAAAATCAGTTACTACTAAATCAATAATATTAGTTCCAATATCTGTGCAGGTAAATAAAGTTTGAGATGCCGCATAAGATAGTATACCAACATTATCGGTTGAGCCACCATCTATGTTAGTATCTGTTATTGAAGTATTGCCGGCTCCGTCCAAATATACGGTGATATCCTGGCAAACTGCTACCGGAGGAATTATATCTGCATATTTATAAACTCTTGCGTGCCCTGAAGCTACACCATTGCCACTATTTGCATAAGCTCCAATTACAATAGTATTCCCGTCATCACTTAAGAAAACTGATCTTCCCGCATTGTCATTTGCAGCTTCCCCATCAATATCAATCCCTTTTTGTGCCCATGCAGACCCGTTCCAGCTGTATATTCTTGTATGACCTGCATTGAAACCAATCCCATCGTTATTATATCCTCCAATTGCAACAGTATTTCCGTCAGAACTTAAGTTTACTGATAAACCGGAACAGTCGAATGCAGCTTCCCCATCAATATCAGTGCCTTTTTGTACCCAAGCAGTCCCACTCCAACTGAAAACTCTGGCATGACCTGCATCTGATCCATTACCATCATTATAATGTCCACCAATAACAATAGTATTCCCATTATCACTTAAACTTACAGAAATGCCATAGTAATCTCCTGCGCCTTCTGCATCAAGATCAATCCCTTTTTGCACCCATGCAGATCCATTCCAGCTATATACCCGAGCATGGCCGCCATCCGCAGCGCCTCCATCGTTACGAAATGCACCAATTGCAATTGTATTCCCGTCAGAACTTAAGCTATTTGAAATTCCAGAGTAATCATCTACAGCTTCCCCATTTATATTTGTTCCTTTCTGTACCCATGCAGAGCCATTCCAAGTGTATATCTTTACATGACCGGAGTTTGACCCATTCCCGTCATTTGCATATCCACCAATTGCAACAGTGTTGCCATCAGAACTTAAACACACTGAACATCCAAAGTTGTCATCTATTGCTTCCCCGTCAATATCCGTTCCTTTCTGTACCCATACAGATCCATTCCAGCTGTATATTCTGGCGTGACCGGCATTAGATCCATTCCCGTCATTTAATGGTGCACCAATTGCCATAGTGTTTCCGTCACTACTTAAGCTGACAGATTTTCCGTATTGGTCGTTTGCAGCTTCAGCATCAAAATCAGCCCCTTTCTGTACCCATGCAGATCCATTCCAGTTATATACCCGAGCATGGCCGGCATTTGAGCCGGTACCATCATTAAATATTGCTCCTATTGCGACAGTATTTCCATCACTGCTAATACATACTGATTCTCCTGACCGGTCATTTGCTGCTTCCCCATCAATATCTGCGCCCATCTGAGTCCATTGTGCTTTCCCTGAGTAGAAACTCATTAGAAAAACAATACTTAGTATTAGAAGTTTTTTCATATATTTATTTTGTTTTTATTTCAGTTTTGGTGGAAAATAAATGCTCAATATCAGATGTTTATAAACAAAAAGAGCAAATATATCCATTGTAATAAAAATGAACTGCAAGATACGAAGACTTCTGAATTGATTTGCTAATAACCTAATGCGATTATGTTATTTTATTAACATGAAGCTGTATTTGTTAAAATATCAGATATGTAAACTGATAATGAAAATATATTCAATGTGATCTATGGTAATGCATATATCTTAAGAGTTCTTTTTTACCCATTGCGGAGGGGAGCCTGGCGCAGGCTTTCTCACATAAAGAAAATCATCCATCTTTAATGCGAATCGTCTGAAAAGATATGAGTTTCTAAGGCCCTTTCTAACAAAGTTATGCAGGAAATTATTCGGGTGTGAATACGGACAAACCGCCATGCAGCGACCGCAATCGGTGCCACAAATAGTCCAGTATCTAAAACACTCTTCCTGAGCAATCTGCCAGCGGATATCGCCATTAATATTTTTACGATCACTATGCGAAATGGCCTTGCCCGGGCAGCAATCGGCACATTTTTTACAGATCCGGCAGAAATCTATGACATCCGGCGCAAATGTGGCTTTGTCAATGTTCAGTGGAGCATTGGTGGTCACCACGCCAATTCTGACACGCGACCCAAGTTTGGGAGTCATGAGTAAGCCCATTCGTCCTAGTTCGCCCAATCCGGCATCTTTGGCTACTATTGGAGCAATGACTTCATAGCGTCCGTCAATATGGGCAAGACTTTCGTATCCAAGACTTCGAAGGAAATAGGCCAGCTGCATGGCTATGCTGCCTGCATTCAGATATTGAAAAGCTGATTCCATTACAGTGCTTCCGGCCGGTGCTGCAGCCATCATGTCTTTATTCATTTCCACGGTAAAGGCTATGGCATATTTGTGGTCTAGTTTGCAATCGCTTCCGTAATTATGGCTTCGACCCAGTTTGCTGTAGGTGTGATAATCTTTTAGCTCTGTAATACCGCAATCCACCGCGCCAAGTTTCTTCGACCAGGCTTTTATATATCCTGAGAGCTGCTTTGCATCTACATCCTTTTTTACGGGAGCCGGATCTTTATATAAATGATCGTGATAGGCTTCTACCGTATCAAAAGAAGCATTTGCAGAGGCAAACTGAAAGAGATTGTAATAGGTTGAGCCTTCGGATAACAAACTCGGATTGGCTTTTATCGCATCATCTATTTCTTTGTTTCTTGGTCTATCGGTATAGTAGGCATTGTGATTTTCAGTTCCTTCCTCCAGCCTGATTCTTGAAAACATGATGTCGCGTTCATCAACTTTATTGCTGAAAGTATAATCTGAAATCTTCTTCCTGTTATTAAAAGGCATAACAAGAACAATAAATGCCAACGAAATCAATCCTGAAATACCCAGTAGAAGGTAGTCTTGATAAGGAAAATTAAGAAAGGGCATAATGAGAAAAAAAGCAGGGAAGAGTAGTAGAATCAGTGACTTTCTGACTGCATAGTACTCTTTTTCAAGAGCGAATACAATAATCAGTACAAGAACCATGAGGAATAATAATGCTCCAATGGTTAGTGAAATGATGTCGAGAATATCCGGATTGAAACTCATTATGCTAATGTAGGAAAAAGCTTATTTTTTTACCGACATAATCCCCGGTGCTACAGCACTGTGCCCGCCAACAGCTTTGTAAATACAAAACACTTCGGTATCATTATGCACTACCCAAACATCGAGTGTGTCGCCGTTTGAAATGGTTTCGGCAGTGTAAAATCTTGTCATTTTAACCTTTTCCCCGCCATGTTTTTTCAAATCGTAACCGGCATCTTCACAAACCAGACATTTCAGTCCCCAGTTCGGACCATCCATGTCTTTAGGCAACTCAATTTCACTGGTTTGCCCTTCACTGGTGACCTCTATATTCCATTTCTGGAGTTCTTCTTGGATGAAATCTGTGTGCATATTTGCTTTATTAGATTGCTGCGAAGTACATGAAGCAAGGACTAGAATAAGTAGCGAAATATATTTCATTTTTGTGTTTTTAATATTTTATTCGAAGATACAAAGAAATTCGCCATTTTCTATAATTGTTTTCATATAAAAAACATTGTCACTTCGAGCGGAATCGAGAAGCGGCATATTTTTTTTAAAGAATTGCCAATAATTATAAGAACCGTTATTTGATATACCCGTTTGCCACACCAAAATCAGACCTTTCAGACACCTAAATATATAGTGCGAAAATCTGCATTCCAAAGTCTACCGCTACGCAAAGAGATAATAAGGTGGGTTTGGAATCGTAGACTTTTGGGCTAGCTTCTTGAATACGTTCAATAAAGAATGTCCTAATACAAACCTTACAAAGGGTAATTATATTGATTTTCTACCACTACCTATATAATCCTACAGTGGATTTTCTCTATCTTTACACAGCATTTCAACAAGATTCCATTATGAAAAAACAAGCAATAATTCTGTTTTTTATATCAGTATTTTCTATACAATTTATTGTTGCACAAAAGATAAGCTGGGTGAAAGATGGCCTTCAATGGGGTCATTTTAAAGATACTGTACCTCAAAATTCAGCAAATTCCAGTGAGCTCTACTATTTTATATCCTATGGCAATGAAACAGTTCGATATAATGACACTTTAGTGGGAAGAGTGAAAGTTATTGCAGGAGTAGATTGCAATGAATCGTGGGTGAAACCAGATATGAAGAGCGATCAGCTTTTGAAATATAATCAGATCACTTTTAATATTGTGGAGTTTTACCGCCGCAAGGCACAATACGAAATGAATCGAATTTTTACGGTGCAAGAAGCAGATAGTATTTATACTGAAACTATTATTCAGTGCCGGGTGCGTATAGATAATTTGCGAAAAATGACCGCAGAAGGTAAGAATACAGCTGAACTGCATAAATGGAGCAATAAAATCGAAATTGAACTGGCCATGTATCCTGAAGAAGAAATCCTCCCACCAATAAAACCGGGTTTATTCTCTTACGGAATGGCTGCAGGTCTTGCGTATGGGAATTATTCAGGATCTCTGCGAGATTATTATACCGGATATCCCATGTTTTCACTAGGATTCGATATTGGAATTGGTAAACCTGTTATCAGGGTAATTGGTAATATTGGTTTTAGTCAACTGAAACAAGTTTTAATCCATGATGGAATAACGCAAGGGAAGGGTACTTGGGTAAATGCTGCCATAATTGAAGCGTCTATAGATTATCCTCTAATTCAAAATTCAAAGAATCGTTTGGCGCCCTTTTTTGGTTATGGCGTTTTCGAGAACTCTTTTCCGGAAGAAGATTCTTTATCTTCAAGCATGATTGATTACAGACCTGTTTTTGGTTTAGTCTACGATTTTCGCTTGAAAACCTCTATGAGAATGGCACCCATGCATAATGAATCGAATTATCGTGAAAGCCATCTCACTAATTTGCGTGTCAGATTTTATATGGCGCCGGTCGATTTCAGACCTGATATTTTAGGTATGAGTTACAATCTCTCTATTGGTTTATCATGGATCGCCGGAAAATTTAAAGTGAATAAAGATTTGATTAGACTAGAAAACTCTGGTTATCGGTTTGATATTGAATAAGCCTTTGTGCGGTTTGATGAATAAAGATCGAATATTAATTGCCAGGAATGAGCAAGAACTTTACTGCATTGAGAAAATCTGCATTCCAACGTCCACCGCTACGCAAATATAAAATACGGTGGGCTTGGAATCGTAGATTTTGGAAAACCGGTCAGGTTTATCGCAGGTCTTGGCGACATTCCATCGTCGCTGAAAATAGTAAGTTAAACCCAAAAGCGACGTGGAACCGTCGTCTTACAGTCTCAGTCGTGAAAAAACCTGTAAGGTTTAAACTCTTACGCAGTATAGCTTTCCATCGTCCCGACAAAGGAGGGTTATGGAAAGCATTGGCGGCAATTTCTGCTCCGCTTGCCATGCTCCTCGTGTCTCGGAACGATGGAAAGCTAATCACGGCGATGGCTTTGCGATAAGCTTTATCAGTTCGCCAATATTTTTCAACGATTCTGCTTGCCACGCTCGAACCTTGGATGTTTACTTTCGTTATTGCAGCTCATGAAACATCAAAGGCTTTACTACGCTTGGATGTCCTGATGTGCATCAAGATGATCAAATTTCGTGATAAAAACTCACTATATTGGGTTACAGAGTAATAATAGGGAATTGAATTTAACCCTTAAACAACCTTTTATCAAACGAAAACTCCTCTGTGTCGATGATCTTGATATGTCGAATATCTTTGTGAAAAGGATTAATCAAGTAATTGAAATCTCCCAGCACCACAGCACTTGGAACTTTTAAAATTAGAAATTCTCCATCTTTTATAAATTCATCTCCAATTTCTTGTGTGAAATGTGCATGGGGAAAAGTATTCCAGTCATTGGGTAATTGCTTCGGATTAACCTCGCTCACCTTTGGTTTTTTGTTAATCTCAATAATCGTTAGATAATAATCTACAGGTATAATTCCTAAAGGGAAATGAACAGCAATCTCTGCAGTGCATAATGCTCTCGAATCACTGGTATATACCATAGCTGTGCCCCGACTATTCCAGCGTCCTCCCGCTTGTTCAGCTCCTTTACCCGATAAATCTCGGCAATACTTTTTCTTGCTAAGTCGGAAAACCCTCATGATAATACGCCGTGTTCGATACGAGTGAGCTCATCGCGTAGCATATTGATGCCAAATGTGCTGCTAAGCAAGCTGATGGGCTGTTTGCCACCCAAAGCAATGCTATCAGTATTGAGCCATGTATAAAACGATTTTTGGTTTTCGAATACTTCAATACCCTTGATATACAGCAACATGACCTGAAGAATTCTTTCAGAGTAAATGGGCTCAAAACTTCGTTTTTCTTTTTTATAGCGCTGAAAAGTGCGGGTACTTATTTGTAAAAAATTGGCCCAGTCTGATTGTGTGAAAGGACTCTCTTTGGTAAACTCATCGAATTTATTGTAGGTTATACCATCTTCAATGTATTCGATATAGGCAAAGACTTTTCTGTCGTCGGTGAGGCCGTATCGGACTTGTATCTCTTCTGCAATATTTAATTTCTCGTCTTTCATCACCACAAATATACGACAAATTTGCCTAATTTTCAACAAGGATGTCATATATTTTCCATTTTTAACATTTTCTACAACTCATTTTCGTTAATAACTTCCACAATTTCATTTTCAATAAATCTCTGAATCATATTATCTTTGTATTTCATTATGGAACCAGCTTTTCTCAATCATTTAAACGAAGTTCAAAAAGTGGCCGTGCTGCAAAGCGAGGGTCCAGTAATGGTATTGGCTGGTGCAGGCTCAGGTAAAACCCGGGTTTTGACGTATCGTGTGGCATTTCTGCTTTCACAAGGCGTGGAACCATACAATATTATGGCGCTTACGTTTACCAATAAAGCTGCCAGAGAAATGAAAGATCGTATCATCAGTTTGGTAGGTGATCAGAAATCACGCTCAGTCTGGATGGGGACTTTCCACTCGGTTTTTGCGAAAATTCTTCGATTCGAATGCGAGAAAATTGGATACCCAAATAATTTTACCATATACGATACCGATGATTCTAAAAGTGTTCTGAAAGCAATCGTTAAAGAGTATCAGTTCGATGATAAAGCGTATAGTCCCGGTTTTCTGCTGAATCGAATCTCATCTGCCAAGATGAATCTTATCGATCCAGATATGTATTTGCAGGATCCTGAGATTCAGTATGCCGATAAAAGTGCCAATAAGCCGCTCGTTGGACAGATTTATAAAGAGTATTGGAAACGTTGCCGTCGCTCTGATGCAATGGATTTCGACGATATATTATATAATACCGATTTGCTTTTTAGAGATTTTCCAGAAATATTGCTTAAATATCAAAACCGCTTTCATTATATTTTGGTAGATGAGTATCAAGATACTAACTACGCTCAGTATTTGATAATTAGAAGATTGGCAGCACTTCGACAAAATATTTGTGTGGTGGGCGACGATGCACAGAGTATTTATGCATTCCGTGGCGCAAATATTCAGAATATTCTCAATTTTAGTAAAGACTATCCAGATCATAAGATATTTAAACTGGAACAAAATTATCGCTCTACAAAAAATATTGTTGACGCAGCAAATAGTGTTATTGTTAACAATAAGTCGCGACTTCATAAGGAGGTATGGACAGAGAATGATGTTGGTGAGCAGATTTCATTGTTCAAATCGTCGAATGATGCAGAGGAAGCACTCATGATTGCCAATTCTATCTTTCATAGTCGTATGACGTACCAGATGAATAATAGCGACTTTGCGATATTGTACCGAACCAATGCGCAATCAAGGGCATTGGAAGAAGCCATGCGAAAACTGAATATTCCTTATCGTGTGTATGGTGGAATTTCATTCTATAAGCGAAAGGAAGTTAAGGATATGCTGGGCTATTTTCGCCTTGTGGTAAATCCTGCTGATAATGAGGCTTTTTTTAGAGTAATAAATTATCCAACCAGGGGCATTGGAAATACAACCATCAATAAACTCTCTTTACTGGCAACTCAATACGAGAAACCTATATGGGATATTGTTGAAAATCTCGATAAAATCCCCAATGATTTTAATAGTGGTATTCGTAGGCGAATAGGCGATTTTTATACTTTGATAAAGAATTTTCAGCTTATTGAAGAAAAGACGCCTGCATATGAGTTGGCCAAGAAAATTGCCGCTGCCAGTGGTATGATGAAAGCTCTTTTTGAAGATAAAACGCCAGAAGGAGTGAGTCGTTATGAAAACCTTGAAGCAGTATTGAATGGAGTTAAAATGTATGAGGATGATTTTGCAACTGAGAATGAAGGAGCTGCTGCTCGTTTAGTTGACTTCATGCTCAATGTAGCTCTTCTTACCGATATGGATGAAAAAGATGATGAGAATGATAAGGATAGGGTCTCATTAATGACTATTCATGCGGCAAAAGGCTTGGAATTTCCATTTGTATATATTGGTGGTTTGGAAGAAAATCTATTCCCGAATTCCATGTCTGTGAATTCTCGTGCAGAACTTGAAGAAGAGCGTCGACTTTTTTATGTGGCCATAACCAGAGCCATGAAAAAGCTCACTCTTTCTTTTGCAGAAATGCGATATAAATGGGGTGAAATGAATTTTTGTGAGCCAAGTCGCTTCATCGACGAAATTGATGGAAAATTTGTGGATATTCCTCGCAAGTTTGTCCAAAAAAGTGTGGCGGCGAATACTTTTAATCCTTTAGATAAAAAGGAAAAAACCGGTAATGTTTTTGCTAAAAAACAAATCTCAAATAGCGCACCACCTCCAACAAAAGATAAAAACTTCCTTCCCGGAGAACTGGCTAAAATATCAGATATTGCCGAAGGAGTTAGGGTAGAGCATGCTCGTTTTGGACACGGAACTGTAGTGAAAGTTGAAGGAGAGGGACCTAATATTAAAGCCAGCGTAGAATTCGACGGCTTTGGAGTCAAACAATTGGTTTTGCGATTTGCCAGACTGAAGCTTTCCGATAAATAAAATTCATCTCATATTGAGGTTTACTTATCTTCATTACAATGCATTAGCCCGCCCGGCTTCAGGGCAAAACCACCTAAAAATCAAAACTCAAATCAATTCCACCAATATAATTATTCCACCAACCCGAATTTTTATATTCTTTTTCGTACATCAAATAAGCTTTCATTGATAAGTCCTTGTTTAGCTTAAAACGAGTGCCCAACTGATAGCGATAAGTGTCGAATTCGTATTGCAGTGCATGTCCTGCATCGAGCACAGTGTACAATTCCACAGAGAAGTAGGGCGTTATTTTAGAACCTTTAATATCGTATTGCACCTGAAATTTATCTCTGATATGATTCTTGCTTTCAATAGCATCAAAACGACTGA
Organism: Bacteroidales bacterium; assembly: GCA_016937255.1. Lineage (GTDB taxonomy): Bacteria > Bacteroidota > Bacteroidia > Bacteroidales > DTU049 > BM518. The sequence goes on along the minus strand of JAFGWG010000086.1, from coordinate 12,455 downwards.
AGTCTTTATTAAAAGAGTTCTGATATTTACCTTGCCAGCGAAAATCGAATCGCTTCCACTTAAAATCGTAGCGCAAACCAAGCGAAAAACGATGATTGGAGTACCAGAAATTATCTTCATGGTCTGCGACTTGAGAATATCGATAAGCACCAAACGCTTTGAAATCTTTCATGATGCGATATTCCAGCGATGGTTCTACTAAAAACTTGTCAATATCACTGCCGAAATTTTCAAGTCTTACCGATAATTCAGTTCCAAATGTAATTTTATCACTGAGTTTTTTCTCACCATTCAACGACATCCAAAGCCCGCCATCATTTTGCTGAGCAGAGATTGCTCCGGTAAAGGCAATGAAAACAAATAGTATGAGAATCTTTCTAGTCATCATCGTCATCGGATCTGTATTTTGTGCCTTCCATTAAATCAGTCTGGTTAATCTGATGTTCAAAATAATAGATACTTATCTTTGCTGCATCTCTTAAGAAATCTATCTTTCCAATTTCAATTTTACTAATGGTAATACCGGTTCTCTCTTCCAAATCGGCTTTTAATTCCTCATATCTATCGGGTTTAATGAGGTCAATCTTTTCGTATAATATTTCTTTTACAGATAAGTTGCGTAAGAAAAATACCCTCTCAAAAAGCCAAATGACTGCTATAATACCAAGGTTTGTGAAAAGCATCTCGGCATAACTGATCTTTTTATTGGCCAGTGCATTAACAATAGAAACTCCAATCACGATAAATAAATAGGTCATCTCTCTGATAGGAATCGGATTGGTTCGATATCGTATAATGCCGAATATGGCAAAAAGTCCCAATGCAAAACCAAGCTCTACCTTTACGTTTTCAAGTAGGAAACAGAGGAAGAAAACAATAACACCAATCATAAGATAAGTGAAAAAATAGTCTTTTCGCTTTGTGGTGCTGTAATATAAAAGTCGTGTAATGACCAGAATAATAAGGATGTTGAAACTGAAACGAATAACCAACTCGAGGAAATCACTCCATTTCATGAGATCCATGTTGAATAATTCACCGTCCTTGAAAATTTTACTGAGCGTTATCATTCTTTAGCTTTTTATTGAGTGACATAATTTTTTCTTTATACAAATTGCTTTTGAGTTCTTTCTTTAAAAGCACAGAACCGAGGCAATATTTGCTGATTCTAAAGGGTTTGATGCGAAGATCCCGAAGTAAATGTTCCATGGGAGTCACAAACTGACCGGGTTCTTTTTTAACTTCACAGATGATAAGATTGTCGAGACATACTTTTGAATCTTCGTACATGAATTCAGGAATAGTATCGATTGTGATACGTTCCATCAATTTTCGATTGGCCAGGGTAATTCTTTTGAAATTGCTGATAACTGACTTTCTCAGATCTAATGCTTTATAAGGTGATTTGCTTTCAATAAAGCGAATTTCCTCTTCCGAAAATCCATCTCTTTTATCAGTCAATATCATGCGCATTTTGTCGGTCTTTCTTTTGTTGTTTCTGGCTTTAATCTCTAGGAAACGCATGCCAGATTCCACATATTCGCGGGTTCTTATTTTGTACCTGGTTTGAAATCCATTATGATGACGCAAATACATCTTATGGTCAATAGTATCGAAGTACTCGGTTAAATAGTTGAAAGCCAAATGCTCATCGATCTTAAGCAACTCATAGGTGTCTTTAGCTGCCAGCAGCAAATCAGGTAGTATGCTCTTATGAAACACATATTTGGTATCAATACGTTTCATAAGTGCAACAGCCTTAATCTCTTGTAGATTGATGCTCTTGTAGCTATTGAGTATATTCTCTATGGTTAGGTTATTTGACAATGACGATATCCTCCACGCTTATTTCTTCATTGTTTTTTGTAATCTCAATACTTTGGAATACAGGAAAAAGATAGTTTTCAGAACTAGCAGTGGTATCTTCAGAGTAGGCATATACCCTGTAATTGCCAGGACGCAAATTTTGAAAACGATAAGAACCGTCGTAATTGGTCTTGAAATCTTCGGAGTAAATAATATCGTCGCCATAAATTAGAAATACATCTATGTCTCCACTATAATACTCTCCAAGCTTGGTTGTGAGTTCCTGATTATAGTCCAGAACATAGACTTTGCCGGTAATGGTAGCATTTCCACCGGGACCTTCTGTTTTATCGCAGGCTGTTAGGCTTAAAAAGGCCAGAAGTATTATTCCAATGTACTTCATTTTAGTTTGTTTTTATCAGTTTTTTACTAATCATTTGATCAATTAGAATCAGGTATAACCCATTATCAAGCATACTTATATCGAGCTGCATTTCTTGATTCATGCTTTGACTAATAAGCATCTTGCCGTCGATTGAGAAAACCTGAACGATATGCTCGTCATTGTCGTGAATCACAATATTTACATTTTGCGAAGCAGGGTTCGGATATACTTGAACATCAGATGTTTCTAAAATATCTTCTACGGATAATCCAGTCATGTTTTCTGCAGAAAATGTTGGAAGCATATCCATAAACGGGCCTGTTCCATTTGGATATCTCCCATGTGAAATATCAGTCGTTTGAACTGAAAATGAAACCATATCCACTGTGTTTTTCGATGCATCAGAAAGAACCACTACTTCTCCGGCAGCTGATAATTTGAAACCAGTATGTAAACCACTCTGAAGGGTATCGTCATCTGTCCAAATTATCAAATATCCATTTGCAGCAATACTGGTATCTGGAAACTGAAATTTATATGGATCGCCCATGTCGTCAGATAGATAATAATCGTTTAAAGAAACTGGGCTTGATGAATTATTGTATAATTCCACCCAATCGTCGTATTCGCCATTCTGATCCATGGCAATTGTTGAATTGGATGCCATAAATTCATTAATAACAACATCGCCAGTTAAAGTAATAGTATAATATTCGTACTCAGCTCTTTCAGGAGAAAACATTCCTGCATCATTGTTTTCGGCGTAAATATAATATTGTACATCGCTGTTATAAACATCAATATCGGCACCATAAACGCCATCGCCGGAAGCTCCATCGTTATGTGCTCCGTCATCAAACATTTCAATCTTCTCGAAGCGATCAAACAATGAATATCGGTATCCAAGATATGCATAGTTTGCATTGGTAATGTTTGCAGTAATTGTAATAGTAAAATTTGGACTAACTGTGGTTGGGTTTATTGCAATACCTGAAATGGTTGGTGCAGTGTACTGAAAATAGGTGGTAGAATTTAAGTAAGTATTTCTGGCACTCATGAGCTCGGAAATTCCTACTGATTGATCAACAGTACTGTTGAGGTTGCTTGAAAACTGTGCGTAAGTGAAGAATTTATTTGGGTCATTTTGAACTGCAGTATCTATATAAGTTTGCAATTCCGTAGCTCGTGCCATATACCAGCCACTCGCAATATTCTCACTCATAAGGGTTTTCATGTGTGCAATATACATTTTAGCCCAACGCGGAGTTTGCCACACATTATACAAAACCGGACAATCAGTGGTATTATTGGTGAATGGATCCAGTTGCTGCATGTCAGTAGTAGTTAATTGTGTAGCCGACGGGCCACTTCCTAATTGTTTGAATACACCAAAACACTCATTCATATCCCATTTTATATAATTGAAGCGATTAGCCAAATCGTAATACACATAAAAATTATGAGTCATCGATATCGGTGCATCAAGATTTACAAATGCAATATCATATGCCATTGACCAAAGGTGGCGATCAACATTATATATATATTCCATTTGCGATGAATAGTTGTTAAATGTATCCATCAAATTTAAAATATACTGGTAGTGATCTCCTGATTTTGAATCGTAGAAAACAGAATAGCAGTTTGTTGTATCTGTACCCATATATGACCATGCAACCGGAGGGCCAGAAAAGCAACCCATTGGAGGAGGTCCATCAGAATCCGTTCCTTCAAAAAAGGGACGGTCTTCACTATAATAATGTTCTGAAGTGAATATATCGTTTACTGCCTGCACGTTCGTGTAAAGCCCGATTTTAACGCCATCTACATAAATATTTGCATATCCTGCTTTTGAAGCAGGCATGTATTTGTTTGCAATTTCATATGCCAGTACTTCTCGTACAAAACTCGGATCTTTAAATACATTTGAAAATTTTAATGTGTAATATCCTTCGTAATCCTGGTCTTTAAGATAATTCAGCTTAATATTCAACGGGTTCTTGACCTGAGATGAACTATAGGAAGAATTTCCTTTATATCGTACTCCGCAACTATCATATGTTACACCATTAATAGTAAGATCCGCAAGAATACGATCGTCGGAATCTACAGACATTAGAGAATCAAGAATATGATCCCAGTTGCTGTCGTAAAAATGAATATTAATGTTTGAAACTGTTGCAGGATCATAAAATCCTTGCGCCTTTGATGTTTTCTGAAACAGAATTACACTGATCAAAATAACCGTTGTAAAAATTAGGATATTTCTCATAACTATCTTTTAAAGATTAGGTAACCAAAACTTAAAATTACAAATATCTCAATTCAAGTAAAATATTATCAATGATTTTCAATATTCAATCAGTACAAAGGTCAATTGCTTCAGCGAATTACTCGCTGCTTTTGATAAAATTGAACTCCGTAAAATCAAAATCTGGATTATCGATGAAGATTTCTAATGATTCTGCTTCACCATTACTGTTTATGGTAAAAGTTACTGTTCCTTGCGGTAGGGAAGGCACGTCCTCAAATTTTACTAAAAATGTGTTGTAATGAAAATGTTCCAGCTGTGCCTTGAAGATTTCAGTATGTGTCATATCCAACCAAAGAGCGTCATCTTTATAACTTAGTTTCACATCGCCATAAATTTCACATGTATATATGCCTGCATATTTTTTAAGATCCAAAGAGGGTGGGGCGTTTTTAACTCTACTGTCTTCAAATTCCTGATCGGCTTCTTTCTGCGCCATGTCCTGGCGGTTTTTAATTTTGAGAAACAATTCATTCCAATCGCTGCTTTCTTTATTTAATAATACGTCTAATAATGAATACATTATTGGCATATAAAGCCATGTATTGCAATTGGTGAGTACTACAAAGCCAATATTTTCTTCCGGAATCAATACCGATTGAGATATCATTCCATCATAGCCTCCGTTATGCGATACAATTTTCCTTCCGGCATAGTCTGATAAACTCCAGCCTAAACCATATCCTTTAAAGTGAATATCTGGCCAGTAATATTCTGAAAATGAACTAATATCAGTAGGCGTATGCATTTGCCACATTTCTTTTTGCGATTCTGCGGTAAAAATTTGTTTATCATTATACTCTCCTTGATTTAGCTGAAGTATAAGCCAGCTAGCCATATCGTTTGCGCTACTAATAATGGCTCCGGCAGGTGCAATATTATCCCAGTTGAGCCATGGAATGGCAATAGTTTTTCCATCTCCAAGATCATTATGAGGAGACGCAACATTTTTCATGTTCTTCAAATCATTTGTACTGGTAATGGTTCTGTCCATATTTAAGGGCCGCAGAATTCTGTATTTGATGAAATCATTCCAGCTGGTATCGGTAAGTGTTGGAATAATTTCACCAGCAGTGAGAAAAAGTATGTTTGAATACCCAAAATGCTCTCTAAAACCGTATTGGGGCTGCAAAAAGCGAAGTCGTTCAATGACTTCTTTGCGCGAATAGTCGGTGCCATACCAAATTAAATCTCCACTAAAAGTTTCCAGTCCGCTTCTATGGCAAAGCAAATCTCTAATACTCATGTTTTGAGTAACATATTCATTGTACATTCTAAAATATGGAATATGATCGATAACTTTGTCATCCAGACTGATATTGCCTTGCTCCTGAAGTATCATCATTGCCGTAGAGGTAAATGTTTTGGTATTTGAGGCCACGGCAAAAAGGGTATTTGCATCAACTTTTTCTTTGGTATTGACATCGGTAACTCCATATCCTTTGGAGTACAGAATTTCTCCGTTTTCAACAACTGCAATTGCCATTCCCGGACTATTCCAAGCATTGAAAGTTGCATTGCTAATGCTATCTATTTTTTGAATGAGAGCTTTTTTATCTTGAGCCTGTAATGTAATAATTGCAATGAGCAAAAAACTCAGACTTAAAAGAGATTTAATGGTGTTTTTCATAACCTGAAATTTTAGAGGACTAAGTTAATTAATTTTACGAATTGTATTGAAATGATGCTTAAATAGGACTCTTGGTATTATTTAGATACGCTTGAATCCAAAAAAAAATGATAAATTTGTACGGTAAACAAACCCAATATGGAATATAATTCATCGCGCGAGCCCCTTATTATTGCTGAATATGGCCGCAATGTGCAAAAACTGATTAAACACATTCTTACCATCGAAAATAAAGAGAGACGCTCTAAGGCGGCTCACATTCTTGTAAATACTATGGCTTCTTTGCATCAAGGTGCAAAAGACTTTAGTGATTATAAGCAGAAATTATGGGATCATTTGCATGCAATTTCAAATTATCAGCTTGATATTGATGGACCTTTTCCAACTCCTGCAAAGGATGATTCCTTTAAGCCCGAAACTTTAGATTATAAGCAATCGCAGGATCTCAAGTTCCGCTATTATGGTAGAAATCTTGAGCAAATGGTTAAAGATGCTGCTGAGCTAGAGGATAATGAGGCAAAAGTGTATATGGTGGCAATGATTGCCAATACCATGAAAAAATTATATCTTACTTGGAATAAAGATACGGTAACTGACGATATTATTAAAGATCATCTTCGGGTATTATCCAAGGATAAATTGCATTTGCCCGATGACTTTGTCTTTGAAGATACTACCGAACTGGTAAAGAATAAGCCAAAAGTATTTAAAACCAGAAATACGGGCAAAAAGAAAAAGTATAAAAAAAAAATACTAAACCTTAGCTTATGAGCAGTTTCATCATACAAGGTGCAAATCAGTTGTCGGGAACAATTACTCCTCAAGGTGCTAAAAATGAAGCTTTGCAGGTGATAAGTGCTGTTTTGCTTAGTGAAGATTCTATAGAAATATCAAATATTCCACAAATTCGTGATGTATTGCGCCTTATAGATTTGCTTAAGAGCATGGGCGTTTCTGTTGAAAAGAAAGCTGAAGATACGTATGTCTTTCAAGCTGCAAATTTGGATACGGAATACATGAAAACTGCCGATTTTGTGCATACAGCAGGCTCATTGCGTGGTTCTGTTATGATTTTAGGACCTCTACTTGCCCGTTTTGGAGAAGCAGCTATACCTAAACCCGGAGGTGATAAAATTGGTCGTCGCAGACTTGATACTCACCTCACAGGATTAATGAACCTAGGAGCAAGGTTTGATGTGGATTTGAAAAATTCGTTTTACAGGGCTTCTGTAAATGGCCGGCTCATAGGCTGTACTATGCTCCTCGATGAAGCTTCCGTTACCGGAACTGCAAATATTCTCATGGCCTCAGTTCTTGCTGAGGGTGAAACGGTTATTTATAATGCAGCATGTGAGCCTTATATTCAGCAATTGTCTAAAATGCTTAATCGTATGGGAGCCGATATTCAGGGCATTGGTTCTAATTTGCTCACTATTCGTGGGGTGGATAAACTTTACGGAACCACACATAAATTGCTGCCTGATATGATTGAGGTAGGAAGTTTTATTGGCCTTGCTGCAATGACTCAGTCAGAATTAAGAATAAAAGATTCTTCAATTAAAGACCTTGGAATAATTCCCGATGTTTTTCGCAGATTAGGTATTATTGTTAATCAGGAAAACGATGACTTGCTAATACCTGCACAGGAAGTTTACGAGGTTGAAACTTTTATGGATGGAGGTATTTTGTCAATTGCAGATGCTCCATGGCCGGGATTTACACCCGACCTTCTAAGTATTATTCTTGTAATCGCTACTCAAGCAAAAGGTTCTGTTCTTGTTCATCAAAAGATGTTCGAAAGTCGCCTTTTCTTTGTGGATAAGCTTATCGATATGGGTGCGCAAATTATTCTATGCGATCCCCATAGGGCCACAGTAATTGGCCTCGAGAGAAAAATCCCTTTACGTGGTATTGAAATGACATCTCCCGACATCAGAGCCGGAGTTTCGCTGTTAATTGCCGCTCTTTCTGCGGAAGGGATAAGTACAATTCACAATATTGAACAAATCGACCGTGGCTATCAGCTTATTGATCAGCGACTTAATGCGCTTGGTGCAGATATAAAGAGAATTTCCTAATCTCCTTTAGTAACATTTTAGAACTTCATCCGTTGTAGATGTGTTCATTATCAATTTGCCCAGTATTTGAATGAGAGGCCTTATTGCCATAATCTTCTTTTTTATTGTGATTAATTGTTCACTGGCTCAACGTGTTAGTGGGTATGTTAAAAGTGCTGATGGCGGGGCTTTGCCAGGGGTGAATGTTTATATCAAAAATACAAATACCGGCGTTATTTCAGATGAAAATGGCTACTTCGCTCTTCCTGTTTCCAATGGAAAATATGTAGTGGTTTTTAGAATGTTGGGCTATCAAACGCTCGAAAATGAAGTATCTGTTCAGCAATACTCATCTGTAACACTAGATGCTGTATTGAATGAGTCAGCCTTGCAATTAAATGAAGCCTTAATTGTGGCTGATAATAAGGATTTGGCAAGATCTATTATGAAAAATGTTCGCGATAATCGTCGCGATTTTCTTAAAGGTATTTCCGATATCAGATATTATTCGTATCGCCGACAAACAATGGTATATGATGAACCCCGTCATATACGCGATAGCATAGAACGGGCTAGGGAAGACAGTTTAATGGCTTCTATGGGATATGAAAAACTAACGCCTAAAGAAAAACGTCAGGCTCGGCGTAAAATGAGAAGAATTAAAAAAGGCAAGGAAAAAGCTGAAGTTGATACTGCCTACAAGGATACTGCTCGTGTACTCTTTGTGGATGAAATGAATGAAATATTACTCTATACATACAAAAAAGGAAATCGATATTTTGAGGAAGTTATTGGCGAAAATGAATATAGAGCGCGTCCTCCCGATAACTATGTATATATCTCAATTGGAGATGATGTGGATGGCTTGTCGGTAGATAATATTCAATATGTTCGTCATAATCCATATATGCTTTTTGACCAGGCCGAAAGCTGGGAATTCAATTTCTATAAGAATACAATGGAAAAAGATATGCTGACGGCTCAGCCTCTAGTATCTCCTTTATCGTCGGCAGGCGCAGCAAATTACAGATATGAGTATGCAGGACTAAAATATATTGATTCCAATAAAGTTTTTATCCTTAAGGTAGATCCGGTTTTTCCAAATGATGCACTTTTTAAAGGCTTCATTTCTTTTTATGAAGGTAGTTACGCTATTGATGAAATTGACCTTGACATTAATCCGGGCGCATTATTATATTGTCAAACTTTTCATATTCATCAGAAATATGCCAAACCCAATGGACATGAAAGTGTACCGGTAGAAACGCTGTTGGTGTACAAAATTAAAGATGGTAATCGATTTATTAATACGTCTGCATTAGCAGTGCATGTCAATTCAACTACCGATCCCGATTCATTGAATTATAGAAACAAATCAGGGGAAGTTCGTTCTTATAATCCCCTTGCTCTTGAACGAGATTCAGCATATTGGGATAGCTGCAGAATCGTTCCTCTTTCGCCTCTTGAAATTAACTATTCGCATGAAATTGATAGTTTGCGCGAATATTATGCCAGCGACGAGTATTTATTTAGGATTGACTCAACATATAATCATATTAGTATATTAAGAATATTGTTTAGAGGAATTGGTAAAAGGAATAGAAAATCTCAGATTCGCTGGTATATAAACCCAATAATTTCTCAGATAAATCCTTTAGGCATTGGTGGATATCGCCATAACCTTTCCGGAAGTTTGAAAAAGCGTTTTAATAACGATTTTTTGCTTGAAACAGATGGAATGATCGATTACGGGTTTAAGAATCAAGATCTAAGAGGTAGGCTTGGGCTTGGACTTACCTATGTGCCGAAAAAATTTGTGCGAACATTCTTTCGCTTTGGCGATTATTATAATATGGTGAATACTGGCGCTTCTATTAGTCAGATATTTAGCAGAAGCAATTATGTAAGAACCCAGACCTTCTCTATTGCCCAGCGTATGGAACTTGTAAATGGTTTGTTTGCAGAACTCACATGGCAGTACTCTGATCAGAAACCTCTTACCGATATGCAGCTTGCCAATTGGTCAAATAGCCTCTTTGGCGATCTAAACGATCCCATTGAATTTGATCGCTATACCAAATCTGAATTTCGCCTCGATATCGTCTATCGTATTAAACAGCAATATATGATGAAAGGCAACCGAAAGATATTGCTGGGTAGCAAATGGCCCGATATTAAGTTTACCTATCGCAAAGGCGTTCCCGGATTATTCAATAGTGAAGTGAATTTTGATTATTTCGAAATTGGTCTTGAAGATTATATAAAGTTAAATAGATGGGGTACTTCCAACTACGCGTTCTCTATGGGTTCTTTTGTGAATAGAACGAATCTCAGGGTGGTAGAATACAAGTATTTTAGAGGCTCTGATCCATACTTTTTTAGCAATCCAACTCAATCTTTTCAACTTTTGGGACCCACTTTGAGCTCTTCTTCTGCATTTATGCAAGGTAATTATATTCATCATTTCGATGGAACTATTTTAGGTAAAGTTCCTCTTCTAAGCAAAGCAAATTTGTCGTTGGCCTTTGGTACCGGCTTTCTTTTCATGGAACAAAATCATTTCCGACACTTTGAGTTTTTCGGAGGTATTGAAAAGCGAATTCGCATTCGCGAAGAAATATTTCGTGTGGGACTATATGCCATTACCGCTGATAATAATTTTTCTAATGCCGCCTTCACTTGGAAAATCGGAATCAATTTCTTCGATTCTTATTCGCGAAAGTGGGAGTATTAAGCGTCTTTTCCACGCAACACAAATTTACCTAATATTAATGACTCTAATTAGAAATCCAAATAGGTTGTAAAATTAACGTTCTACATCAGAATTCATTTTTATGGAGCCTAATCTCTTGACCACAACCCAAATTATGAAGACAGCAGCAGCACAAATCAATATGTGAATTACTATATTCATAAACGCATGTGCAGCCCCATATTTATCGTAAATTATGCCATAGGTAAATAATAGTTGATTCCCTATAGCTGTGATAACCAAGAATAACCCCATAAATAGCCCTTTAACTTGGGTGGGGGAGAAATGATAGAATCCAAGAATTAAGAACGGGGAGATTAAGAGCTCTCCTAACGTGATAATCACCATTGGTATTATCGCAAAATTAGAAGATAGTTTCCCGGTTAAATTAGCAAGTCCATAGGCCGGAATAAAGTAACCGATAGCAGCAATAACCATTCCTATTCCAATAATTGGGAATATTGATTGTGCTTTCTTTATTTCTACAAAAAAGAATATAATAGGCACTGCTATTATGGAAAGTAAGATATATGCAATTGGATTTACAGATTGTATTAATTCAGGTGCATTGCCATTGAGCTCAATAAAATCACGCACATAAAAAGTATATACCAACCCATTTTGATGAAATGCAATCCAGAAAACTGGAACCACAATAATAAGAAAAATTAATCCTATTAATTTATCAGTTCCAAATTTTGTATTTTCTAATCTCTTGTTTACTGAAGACGTATTCAGAGTAGAATTATTATTTTCAAAACCCACTCCCTTTTGATTATCTTCTGAGTTTTGCTCTGTTACAGTTGAAACGGGTACAAAATAATATAGGGCAAATGCTGTAATTGTAACCAAACCACTCAATAAAAACACACTATTGACGCCGTATTCATTTCGAAGATATACCGCAGCAAATGGTGCAAAAATAGCCCCAACGTTTATGAGTGTATAAAATATTAAATAGCCCACTGCTCCATTTTTAATATTGTTTCTGTACAAATCACCAACCTGTACCTGTAAGTTGGTTTTAAAAGCTCCTAAACCAAATACAACTAAGATACCTGGTATAATTAAAGAAATCTCATTGTTCTTGGACATCAAATGGTACAAAATATATCCAATTGCCATCACAATTATACCGGAGTAAACTACTTTTCTTCTGTTTACAAAGTCTCCAACTATTCCCATTAAAAACATAGCTCCATAAATTGCAATATAAAATATTGAATAGTAATATCCTGCTTCTTGAGGGGCAAGTCCTCTTTGATCCATAAATGAAAGAAACAATATTGCCATCATGGAATAAAATCCAAATCGTTCTAACATATTGGTAATACTGAAAACAAAAAGACCTTTTAAATTTTTCATAAGTTTCTATATTTTATTGAATTACATCATCAGTTGATGTTTCTTCTTTTTATCAGCTTAATTCTTTATGTCTAATAGTTTTTTGACTTTTTACGGCACTAATATACAATATTCATATAAAACAGACTCTCTTTATTTCCACACGCTTT
>JAFGWG010000085.1 GCA_016937255.1 Bacteroidales bacterium | reverse complement strand
ATTAAAATCCTGTCAAAGTCATTAGTAACAGCTAAGAAAAACAAATCAAATTTTTAACTTCTCTACTTTTAAGTAAAATTGGAAAAGTAAGATTGAAAAAGTCGAAAATTCCTGAGTTATTAAATCTACTTTTTACTTCTTACCTTTCTCCTTTTTCAATTTAACTTCACTTATAGCTTCACAAAAGAAGAAACATAATGCGCTTGACCTTGATCAATGCGAATCAAATAGGCTCCTTGTGCAAAATCAGATGTTTCCATTCTATACTTTTGAACATTCGAAATATTTTCTTTCTTTACGAGCTCTCCGGTTGCAGTAAATACTTGAACTGTTGCTGCGGTATTTTCAGGAAGATCAATCATAAGAAAACCACTAACCGGATTTGGATATGACGCCAATTGTACAGGACTTTCTTCTTCCATACCTACAAACACAGTACTATATTTAGATAAAATCCACAATTCTGGATCAAATATTACAGAATCGGGGAAATAGCCCAGATTCACATAGAAATCTTCTCCTGAAAATGTATGGTCGAATACAATAGTAGTATCTTGCCCGTTATGCCAAAACTGCAGTGGCACTGGCATCTCAAAGAAAGAAACCGAAGGATCGGTTTGAGCTTGTTGAATATTCACGCCAACAGTATCTATTCCATTCCACGAAACATTTATGGAATAAATAGGGTAACCTTCGCCATAAAACCAGTCATCGAAAAACTCATCGAGTTGCATACCTGAAGATGTTTCTAAATGACTAATCAGATCATCGGTATATGCATAATCGAAATAATTATCATTGAAGTAATTGCGATTACCCTGAAAGAAAGCGCTGTCACCCATTACCCATCGCAACATATGCAATATGTATGAACCCTTATAATAGGTAAGTCTGCTAGAGAACACACGGCTCACATCTGAAGTATCGTAAACAAACACCGAACCATTTGGCTCAGAGCATATATAATCAACAGCTTGACGTTTCCATATTTTCCAATAATAATTTGGCGAAGTATGCTCATAATTCAAAGCAGTATAATATACTGCAAACCCCTCGTTGAGCCAGATATCTTGCCAGGTTCCGCAGGTAACAGCATCACCAAACCACTGATGGAGAAGTTCGTGAGCCATAAGCTCATAACCAAATCCACCCATAAAACTCATGGTCTGATGTTCCATTCCCCCACCCCAACCAAATTGAGCATGACCATATTTTTCATTCATATATGGGTAAGGAGCAATTAGAGAATCGTAAAACTGCATCACATCTTCAAGTGTAGGTGAAGCTGCTGCTGATGTTGCACTATCTTCTGGAAAAATATAATTCTGCATGAGTAAAGGACCCTGACTAAGGGCAAAAGATTCATTATAAACGGCATAATCTGTAACAGCTACAGCAATTAGATACGTTGCTATCGGATAGCGGTGTTTCCAATGAGATATAATGTCCCCGCCAAAAGGCGTTTCGGATTGCAATAAACCATTGGATGCAGCTTTATATGCTGAAGGATGTTGAACATATACATCTATTGAATCAATTTTATCGCTAAGTGCATTTTTGCATGGCCACCATTCATAAGCACCATAAGGCTCGGAAAGCGTCCATAAAACCGGAGTATTCACATCATGAGTACTTACAATAAAAGAACCGAAACCACTCATTCCGGCAGGTTCACCATGATAATGCACTTCAATACTATCTAATGTGCCCAAGGCCAAAGGCACAGGCAAAGTAGCTGACACAATATCGGACGAATGAGTGTAAGATATTGCCGCTCCATGATACATTACAGAATCAACAAGCAGAGAATTCTCCAGTGAGAAGTCAATTTGCGATAAATTTGCTTGCACTGCAGTAAAATAAGAACACACATAACCCCGAATGGAATCCTCGGCTGGATCAAGAATCCAATAAAAACGATGGTATTTCAAGTCATACTTCTGCCCTACAAATTTCTCGGGCACATCAAAATGTCTTGAAGCATTGAAAGCATCGAAACTGGCAATTTCTTTGGTCTTCTCTATATCCGGCTGGGCAAAAATCAATGTACTTATTAGAAGCGCCCCCAGAAATGCAATATATTTCATAATGATTGTTTTTGAAAAGAGTGATAAAAGTACAAATTAGTTGCACAATTGGGAAATAATAGTTTTAATTGTCAATACAAGTATCAATCTGAACATAATCACTATTTTTGTACATGTCTCAAAAAATTATTATTATTGGTACCGGTCCGGCTGCATTAACAACAAGCAGCATATTATCTGCGCGCCCAAATAAATATGAAGTTGAGATTTTTGAAAAAGAAAACAGACCAGGTGGACTTGCCGCCTCTATCGATATTTTTAATCAAACAGTAGATCTTGGGCCGCACCGGTTTTTCACCCATGACAAAGAAGTATCTGATTTCTGGCTTGAAGCATCAAAAAGAAAAACTGCGAAAGTTAAACGACTTACTCGAATTTTTTATAAAAATAAATTTTTCAGCTATCCATTAAAGCCATTCGAAGCCCTTTGTAAACTGGGTATTGGTCCATCAATAGCCGTAATTTTCAGTTATCTTAAACAAAAAATTAAGCCTGAAAAAAACATTACTACTTTTGAAGGATGGGTAAGCAGAAGATTTGGGAAGAAGCTCTTTCGCATTTTCTTCAAAACCTATTCTGAAAAACTTTGGGGACTTTCTTGCAAAGAGCTCGACGCCGATTTTGCTTCACAGCGAATTAAGAAGTTATCGCTTGCAAGTGCAGTTTTTTCAGCTTTTTCACTCAAAAAAACCAAGCATAAAACACTAGTGGATGAATTCGACTACCCTAAAGGTGGTGCTGGCAGCGTATATGATGGCCTTGCAAAACAAATGCAAGAAAATGGTGTTGAAATTCACTTTAACAAAGCAGTAAAAGGAGTTCGAATAAAAGACAATAAAGTGATTGGTTGCATTTTAGAAGATGGAACATTCAAAGAAGCTGACTCCATAATTTCAACCATGCCCATTGACCAATTGCTCATTCACTCAGAAGGCATAGATGACAACATTAAAACGCTGGCAAAAAAACTCAAATTCAGAAACACAGTTCTGGTATATACTAAAATACTCAGCAATAATCTATTCCCAGATCAATGGTTGTATATACACAACACCAATACTGATACCGGCCGAATCAGCAATTTCAGAAACTGGGTTCCGGAATTATATAACAACGAAGAAGGCAGTGTTTTGTGTCTAGAGTATTGGTGTAACACAGAAGATGAACTTTGGACAGCTCCAAATTCCGTTTTTGAAGATATAGCAAAAAATGATCTTCAAAAAACAGGACTAAATAAAAACATAGAGCCTAATGAATACAAAATAGTACGGTTAAAGGACTCCTATCCGATATATTTTTATGGATACAAAGACGTTTTGGCACCGATTGTTGAGTATATAAAAACCATTGAAGGTTTACATTTAATTGGCCGCGGTGGAAGTTATAAATATAATAATCAGGATCATAGCATAAAAATGGGATTATTATTGGCCGACAATATCATCAATGGTGCCGAGCATGATTTATGGGCGGTAAATACTGATTTTGATTCCTATCAGGAGGGAGAGAATGCAAATAGCTAAGAAAATTTCGCGCTTTCACTCACACTCGCTCTGTGAAAAAAATACATGCCGTACTTCGACCCGCTCAGCATGACATTGATTTTTTCATCTAAATCAGCGTCCATAATCACAAAAAATTCGTAATTTCGAAACAAAAAACAAGCATGAGTTTACTTGAAATCATCAGCAAAGACATAATGGCCGCCATGAAGGCTCGTGAAAACGATAAATTGGAAGCACTTAGAGCTGTTAAGGCCGAACTTCTTCTTGCGGGAACTTCCAGCGGAGCCGGTGGAAAAGTAAGTGAAGAAGAAGAACTAAAAATTCTGAAAAAACTAGTTAAGCAGCGCAAAGAAAGTGCAGCGATTTATAAAGAAAAAGGGCGACAAGATTTATACGATGATGAAGTAAATCAGGCTGCCGTAATTGAACAATATCTCCCCGAGCAAATTTCAGAAGAAAAAATCAGGGAAGACATAAAAAAGATCATAGCCGAAACTGGTGCCAGCGAGATAAAAGACATGGGAAAAGTAATGGGTATGGCTGCAAAGCATTTTGCAGGGAAAGCCGACAACGCATTGGTATCCAAAATTGTCAAAGAAGAGCTGTCGTAAACAAACCCCGCAATACTTTATTTTTAATTACTTTTGCAGGCTATGATGAAAGACAGCAATCTTCGGAGCTTTGTTAAAGGTGTTAGCTGGCGTTTAGTAGGAAGTATTGATACTTTTTTACTTGGTTGGATGATATTCGACAATATTGAATCTGCTTCTAAAATTGCTGTTCTAGAATTAGCCACCAAAATACTTCTTTATTTTTTACATGAACGCATTTGGAATGTTATCCCTTTAGGTCGAAAAAAAGACGGAACTGTTGCTGCCTGGCGCTCTGTTATTAAAAGCCTCTCCTACAGACTTTTTGCAAGTCTTGACACTGCTTTGCTATCCTTTTTGGTTACAGGAAAGGTAGTTGGAGCTTTCACCTTAAGCGGTTTCGAGTTAATTTCCAAATTAATCCTGTATTATTTTCACGAACGATTATGGTCAAAAATTAAATGGGGTAGAATTTACGAAGAAGATCCAACTGCCAAACAAAAATCCTATTCGCAAGCAAAATAGCCCCCACTCTTACGACTTCCTTTTCTTATAATCAAACCATTACTCATCAGAAGCATAACATATCGACCGATGGTGCTGCTACTCAATCCCAGTAATGCCGATAATTCTTTTGCTTTCATCCCGGGATGTTTAACAATTGCCAGATACAAATCTCGTTGTTTTCTGTTTAGTGTGCTATAATTAATTAAAAACCGATTGCGTGATGATCTAGTATATTCGCTATGGTTCAATTCATTCACTTCAGAGTATTGACGACCATGTTCATGCTTAAATACTGTTAGAAATGCACCATTTAGATGCTTCATTTCGACTTCAACACCTCCATGTTCTTTGGTTTCCTTAATAATTCGCGGAATGCCCGATCCCCAAGACTCAATAAATCCCAAAGCATAAAAAACCTCTGCAATTTTACGATTTCTAGGCACTGAGCGAGGGCCTTGCATAATATCTTCTGGATTCATTCCGTTCGGAAGTAAACCAGGACTGCAAATCTGTAGATTATCGTCAAAAATTTTAATCAAAATCTGACCCGGGTCGGTATAGTCGCGATGAACAACTGCATTTACGATCGCCTCATGCAAAGCTTTGAGCGGATATTCCCAAACTTCAGAATGAGCCTCTCCAGGATTTATTTCGTAGCGCATTTTAATATGCCGTTTGATAAACTTCATAATATCCTCTGCCGCCATTAGCAAAGGCCCCTTAAAATCGAATGAATCAATAAATACAGCCTCATCATTCCCCTTGAAACGCGCAACCCGAACCATTGCATTATAAAACAAATTGTTTTCCCTTGTAAAACAAAGATATGCAGCCGCCGATAATTCATTTTTAATCAGCAACTTATGAGTTGAAAAGAATTCCTGATATTGAAAATTGGGATTCTTCTTTCGTATAAAACCATTCAGTTCTGATGGAAATGCAAACTCTTCAATCAACTCCCTACTATTAGCCTCTTCAAGGCCACTATATTGATTTTTCTTAAACAAGTCTCTCATTTCAGCATTCGACATCTGTATCGTAGCTTTTCCAACTCGCGTAAATGCTTTCTGAAAGGCAAGCACCGGTTTTTGCTCCGACTCCTTTATCGTAATTTCTACAATTTCCCCCAAACCAAAAGTTCGATTCGTAATAGACGGATACAAAACAGGATCTGTATGTTGCCTGAGTCTCACTACAAAATCTTCGATCGTCTTTTTCCCAATCTCCATTCCAGACAACTCTCCCCTATCATTCAAACCAACCAAAATAGTTCCACCATGCTTGTTTGCAAAAGCACTCAATGTCTGAATAATTTCCTTATGTAAGGAAAATGACGACTTAAACTCTAATAATTCACTCTCTTTCATAATCACTAATTACCCAACAAATATACTATTTATTTTTCTGTTTATCATACCTCATACTACCTTTTAACATCTTATTATCTGTTATTTATAATATTTATTATTATATCATTTATTATATCTTTTTATTACTTATACTTTTTCATCTATGACTAAATTTCATTTTGTACTTAGAAAAAAATCATGTAGGTTTGTGTAAAATAGTGTACAGTATGAGGTTAATTATAGTTTTGTCTTTCTTCTTTTTTAGCATTGCTTCTTTTGCACAAGAAAATAATTCTATTAGAGCAATAGAATCTGATTATTACAAAACACATGTTTTTAAAGACAGCCTGATATTGCAGAATGTACCGATAAAAAATCAAAATTGCACCCTTGATAAACGAGTCTTTGGCTGGCATCCTTATTGGGTAGGGTCTATCTATCAGAATTATCAGTGGAATCTGCTTTCAGATCTTTGCTATTTTTCATATGAATTTAATGCATCCACCGGAAATCCAACTAATACACATAACTGGGCTACTGCTCCAGTTATCGACACCGCATTAGCACATGGCACTAAAGTACATCTTTGCGTAACCATGTTCAGCTCAACTGACCATACAACATTTTTTGGCAGCACTACTGCACAGACCACCCTCATCACAAACCTCGTCAATGCAGTTGAAGCCAGAAACGCTCATGGTATTAATCTGGATTTTGAAGGAGTAAGTTCCTCACACGAGGTTGCACTTACTGCATTTGTACAACGAATTGCAGATTCTCTGCATACGAGAATTCCCGGAGCAGAACTTACCATTGCCATGCCTGCAGTAGACTGGGGTGGTACTTGGAATATTCCGGCACTCAATTCCTATGTTGATCTCTTTATTTTCATGGGCTACGATTATTATTATGGAGGCAGTAGCATTGCTGGACCAACTGGGCCAACCTACACGTACAATACTTTTAATTATAATATTTCCAGAACCATTACCTATTATCTTTCGGAAGGCATGACCCCTTCTAAACTCTTAGTCGGTGTTCCTTATTACGGGTTCGAATATCAAACCGATGCTCTAAGTATTCCTGCAAATACACAAAGCAGTGGAATAGCTCGCTCTTATTCCTATATTAGAAATAATGGTAACGGTCGCTATTCTAACGCCAATTATCACTGGGAGCCTAATTCTCTTGAATCATATTGGGCTTTCGATTCAATTGGCAATCATTACCAAGGCTGGGTAGATAACGAAAGAGCCATGAGTCGGAAATTTGATTTAATTAATATTAGAGACATTGGCGGTATTGGCATCTGGGCATTAGGCTACGACAACGGATATACAGAGTTTTGGGATCTAATTGCCGATAAATTTTCAGATTGCGCAGTTGTACCTTGCGAAGACACCATTTGGGATCTTGGAGGGCCGGGAAGAGCCCATTACCATAATGAAGACTTTGTGTATACAATCCAGCCAGATAATTCTTCGGGCCTTAGTCTCGACTTTCAAAGCTTTGAGCTTGAAGCAAACTACGATTCATTGTTTATTTACGATGGGCCAGATACCAACGCCACACTTATTGGCGGATATAGCGGAACCACAAGTCCCGGATTAATAATTGCAAGTGGAAACAGTCTCACACTTAAATTTCACTCAGATAATGCAACTGCAGAAGCCGGTTGGGAAGCTTATTGGGCGTGTAGTACTGATAATATTGCACCTTATACTGATATTCAAGACATTAACACTTGGAAAACCGAAGATTTTCTGGTTTCTTTCAATGATTCAGACAATGTAGCACTGGAAGAAAGCTTCTGGCAGGTATTAAATTATAATGGAAGCGATTGGAAAGCCAATACCAAATGTCGCTTTTTGAATGAAAATTTTGAAAATGCAGTTTTACCCACAGAGTGGGATCCTGAAATTGGTATTTGGAGCATGGATAATGGTCACTTATTCCAGTCAGATTCTGCATTAAGCAATACCAAATACAATATTGAGGTTCTGCAAGACAGCAATAATATGTACCTCTACCATTGGCAAATGAAACTCGGAAATGCCGACGGAACCAATAACCGCCGAGCTGGACTGCATTATTTCTGTGATTCGCTTGAACTCAGCAACCGTGGAAATAATTACATGGCTTATTATCGTCTGGATAATCAAACCGTGCAGCTATACGAATATGTAAACAACTCTTATCAATTAAAAGTTGAAGCTGCTTACTCTTTTGTGCAAGATACCTGGTACGATTTCAAAGTTCTTTATGACCCGTCTACCGGCTATAATGCCACATGGATTGATAATGAATTCATTACTTCATGGACTGATGCTACACCAATAAAAAGTGGAAACGGATTGTCGCTCCGGGTTGGAAACAGCACTGCATGGTACGATGATATTAAAGTATACACCAACCGTACATTAAATGAGACCGTTACCGTTGGTGCCGACAGCATGAATATGGTGCGTTGGCAAAACCCAAATCCTTCTACCCCGGCCTGCCGTGTAAAATCTATTGTTTTAGATGAAGCCAATCTCTGGTCGACTATTGACAGCGAAGACATTGACATTGATTATACGCCGCCCTTGGCACCGGCTTGGGTGAATGATTTTGGGAACTATTATTTAATGGACTTAGACACAGTGATTTTTTACGGACTTGCAGATCCAAACAACACAAACTGCAAATCGACAGTAGATACAAACAGTGGTATAACAACGTACGGTTTTGGAACTGGGTCATATTGTATTGACACCTTGACTACTTTCTACACATTTAGTGACACTACTGGAAATGCAGGAGATTTCAACGCTCCTTCAACAAATTATGCATTGAATTATACATTTGCGTTTGCAATAAACGGAGCTGGATTACACTCAGACACCATTTGCTCTGATGGAATATATGTTTTGCTTTCAAATGGCATTTCATCAACAACTATTCCCAAAATTGATATTTTCCCCAATCCCACCAGCAAAAATATTACGATTAGTATTCCAAGCGAACACAACTCCAACCTCAGCATTTATGCTTCAGATGGTCGCATTATGCAATCCATCCCAAAGAATGAAACAGGCAATTACGAAATTTCGTGCGAAAGCTGGGCAAGTGGCATTTATCTGATTAAAGTTCACGCAGAAAAGCCCATTTTCGGTAAATTCCTTAAAGAGTAAACAACCTTTTAGACCTTATATATGTCTAATCTCAAGAAAAACCCACTATATTATGAAAAACTTTGCACTAATATTTGTATTATTTTTTAGTTCCATTCTTCTTTTTGGGCAAAATGACCGCCCTTTGTGGCAGGATGGAAAAATCTGGGTAAAAGTCAAAGCAGACTACCCGGTAAAACGTCAGGCCAGTTTTAATGGAATCAATTCGGAGAATCCGGATGATATCCCATTTTCCAGCCTTCAGTTTATTGAAAAGCTCTCGAATAAATATCAGTTTACAAGGTTATCAAGACCTTTTCATCAGGCTAAAAACTACGAGCCTTTACAAAATCTGTATCAAATCGACTTTGCAGACTTGTCAAATGTGGATAAAA
Source organism: Bacteroidales bacterium (assembly GCA_016937255.1). Classification (GTDB taxonomy): domain Bacteria; phylum Bacteroidota; class Bacteroidia; order Bacteroidales; family DTU049; genus BM518. The sequence continues at coordinate 1,960 of JAFGWG010000085.1, read as the reverse complement.
TCCTGCAAGATCTGGAAGTTTTAGATGCAGTGGAATATGCCGAGAAAGTTCCAATGATGTATACTACCATCACTGTTCCCAACGACCCGTATTACACAGCTACAGAGGGATGGGGTTTATATAAAATCAATGCAGGAATGGCATGGGATTACTCACTTGGAAGTTCAACCATCAAGGTTGCGGTTGTTGATAATGCCATGCAAATGGCTCATCCTGATCTGACCAATGCATGGTGGACCAATCCTGGAGAAATACCTTCAAACGGCATTGACGATGACGGTAACGGATATATTGATGATGTAAACGGATACGATGTAGCCGACGACGACAATAACCCAAACCCACCTTCAACCAGTTTCGATCACGGAACACACGTATCGGGAACTGTTGGAGCAAGCACAAATAATAACACTGGTGTTGCATCAATTGGATATGGCGTTAGCGTCATTCCTGTAAAATCTACAAATAACACAGCAATTCCTACTTCAGTAACCAATGGATACGACGGTATCATTTATGCTGCAAACTGCGGAGCAGATGTTATCAATATGAGTTGGGGAGGTTATTCTTATTCCACAACTGGCCAAAACATCATTAACTATGCATATGGATTAGGTTGTATTCTTGTTGCAGCAGCTGGAAACGACGATATAACTACTTCGCATTATCCTTCTTCATACAACAATGTTATTAGTGTTGCGTCTACTTCCACAAACGATTCCAAAAGCAGTTTTTCAAATTATGGAAGTGACATTGATGTAAGTGCTCCTGGAAGTTTTATTTATAGCACTTTACCCAATAACACATATGGCTATATGAGTGGAACATCAATGGCCAGTCCGATGGTTGCGGGTCTTTGTGGTTTGATGCTTTCATTAAACCCTGGATTAACTCAATCAGATATTCAAACCTGCCTTGAAAACTCTTGTGATGATATTGATGCACAAAACCCATCATATATTAATCAATTAGGAGCTGGTCGAATAAATGCAGAAGCCGCCATGTCATGTGTTTCATCGACACTTGGCTGGCCACCTGTAGCAGATTTCACTGCAAATATTACAACTGTTTCGGCCGGAGGAAATGTAACATTCACCGACCAAAGTATTTACAACCCGACCACATGGACATGGACATTCTCAGGTGGAACGCCGAGTACATATAGTGGGCAAACACCCCCTATAATTCAATATAATACAGTAGGGACACACAATGTGAAATTGGTTGTAAGCAATACAAACGGAAGCGATTCTATTACAAAAACCAATTATATAACTGTACTCCCGGCAAGCACCTGTGATACGATTTCTAATGCTCAAGCAGGTGACAGTTATACTTATTATTCCTATGGTGCAAATGGCTATTTAGGCGGTCACAATGGATACCAGATCACTGCCTGGGCCGATAAGTACTCAAACACTTATCCTGCCGGAACATATATTCATTATATCGATTTTTATTTTGCTCTCGGAATGACAAACAGTTCAACTGCATTTATAAATGTAAATATATGGGATGCAACCGGTACAGGGGGGGCTCCCGGAACAGTTTTGGCATCCAAAAACATCTTACTTGAAGATATTGAATATGATGTTGCCAATAACTATATCACAAGACTTTACTTTGATAATGATGTTGCTCTTCCGGTAGGTGATTTTTATGCAGGTTATACACTTACTATGGCTAACGGCGACACCATTGCACATGTAATGACTCAAGATCTTGCACCCCTTACAGGAAGAGCCAACACTTTATGGGTATACGATGCATTTGGAAGCGGTACTTGGAATCCATATACCGATTACTCAGCAACAGAATTGAGTGCGCATTTTTACCTTGGCGTTACTACAACTCCTGTTTCTGCATTAATAAGCCCAACAAGTGCCACTATTTGCCAAGGAGATGCAGTAAACTTTTCCTCAACCGGAAGTACAAATGCATCAAGCGTAGAATGGTATTT
>JAFGWG010000084.1 GCA_016937255.1 Bacteroidales bacterium | reverse complement strand
GACCATGAACCCTGAAGATGAACGAGCCGCCAATTTTTATACGAAAAAATTTGCATTCGAAAAAAAAGCCGATCTGGCCATGCATCCGAAAAAACCACAGAAAAGATGGTTGATGCGCCTCGATTTGTTGTAAGCCGGTCTCAGCAAAGGTTTCGCTTTTTAAGCTGCTGCATTTTGGGGAGCCTTTCTTTCTACAACTGCAGTTGTTCTGCCATCAATTTGTATTCTTGCTCTGGTCTAACAATTCTACCTGACTATTTTTTTGCATAAAGGAATAACAATAATATATTGCTATGACTCCTACAAATAATAAGACAAATGGCTGAGTGTTTAATCTTGCAAACCATTGCGTGTGAAGTAACATTAAACCAAATACAGCAGTTGTATTTAAGATAAATCTATCATTGTACCTGGTTGCCCAATAACCAGTAGCAATTAATGCAACTGCCCACAGAAAAGCTAAAAAGCCACCCGGGATGTATACCCCCAAAAATCTGTCACCCCGATCAGCCCCCATTGCGAAACCAAAATTAAGCATCACAAAGGATGTCCTTGCAAAAATTATAGCTAACCTTTCGAATTTCGATTCTAGTTTTGAAGATAAAAAGTAAGCGCCAAATCCTAAAACAGCGTAAACTAATATCTTAAGTATTGCTATGCTATTGAACACAAATGCAGCTGCATACCCCTGAAATTGGCCTTGATGAATTATTGGAACAATCGATAAAGCAGAAAATACAACAAGTAAGCTACTTTGTGTTAAGCCACCAATAATGAGAAAAAAAATAAAAATAAATATAAACACAAGCATGTTGTTTTCATAATTTTGAATTAAACTAGCTGCAATAGTTAAAGAACCAATTAAAATGAATGTATTACCCAATACCCCCCATTGCTGATCATCATAAACAAAAAATAAACCTACTGACATAGTCAGTATGCCTAATATGAGACTACGTAAGAAAATTAGTTTGAAGGCAATTATACCACCCACAACAGCTAAAATACCGATTGTAACAAGAATATTAATTGCCAGCGAGGGTGCATCTTCAGACGACAATTGAATTAGCTTGTCAGATTCTGCTTGAGTAAGTTTACCCTCATTAAGAAGTTTAAAAATATCAAGTGTGACTTTCACACAAGAATTCTTTCATTTTTTCAGTAAGTTTCTGTATAGTCTGTTGGAATACGTTTGGGGTCATAATATGACCAAACACCCGTTTTTTGGTCATGCAAATATTGCCCATTTGCAGTTACTCCTTTTGGAGTAATAGAACTGTAAGAACCCTCTTTTAAACCCGCCTCAATGTAATATTTTTCATCTTTAGCATCACTAAAAGTTTCAACATAGGCTGTTTTAGGCCATAAAGCAAAGTTTGAATCATAGAACTCAGCATAAAACGACGGGGTTACATTTTTATTTGAAGTGTATTGAGCAACTAATTTGTCGCTGGAATCATATTTTTTGATGCCGCTCAAAACGTTGCCTTCTTCATCCAGTTTAAAAACCCATTTATAACCGGAATAAATTACCACCCAGTCACCGGATGGAATATTATTGTTGTAAAAACCTGTTACTGATTTTGAAATGCTAGAGGCAACATAGCTGTAAAACCCTTCTTTTTTAGAGCCATCAAAAATATTGTAAATTTCTTTTGGATCGCCAAATGTTTCAACTTGAGCATTTTTCACAGTCATAAACGGACTATCGCCAAAGTGATTATGAATTGTGAGAAATGAAGGCACAACATAATCGCTTGCAGTATACTTGGCAACCAAATTACCAAGACTATCGTATTCCATAACCCCACTTTTTATCTGCCCATCTTCGTTGTAATCAAATTCCCAACGATTAGAATAATTAATTACCCAATGGTCAGCTGGAATTCCAGCCTTGTAAAAACCAGTAATCTTGTAGTCTTGATTGCTTAAAGGATCAAAATAATAGGTATATGAACCATCAAATTTAAAGGACATTAGCCATGTGATTGGAACCCAAGCCGGCATTCTTGAGCTATCAGGATTATTGGTATTTTGCTCTATTTTTGAAAAAGATATTTCTCTTTGCACCGGGCCGGTGCCATCTGCGTATAGATTTTGATTTACCGGCGATGATAAGGGCTGAACTTCAAATGGAACATCAAGAGAAACGGTTTTGTATTTGCCCGACTGACCTAAAAGACCAGATGGTGGATAAATTGCGCTGACTGGCGAATCTTTTGTGTAACCCTCAGCATAATAACCTTCAAGATGGAAAGTATTAAGACCGGCAGGAACACAATAGCTAATACCAGAATCAAGACGGGGACGGATTTCAAGATCTTTGGACGTTTGCCCATATTGTTCAAAAAATTCGATATCATGATACCCCATAATATCTGTTGGAAAGTCTTTCCAGCCATAGAAATATTCATGAACAATAGAGCCAGGAGCACCCTCAAACCACCAGTTTATCAGAATATAATCGACATTTTGAGCCTGAACAGTCGCCATTACCTCTGGACTCTTTGTTC
>JAFGWG010000083.1 GCA_016937255.1 Bacteroidales bacterium | reverse complement strand
GTTTCCAAGCCAAGCTCATGCCTCGCTTGACGTTGGAAAGCAGCAGAATCATCATTCAAACGTCCATTGGAACAAAGTGAAAATGGGCTTGGAATCGTTGATTCTGCATAGAATAATTTGAAAAAATATTTGAAAAGGTAAAAATTCCATCTGCTACGTTTCCAAGCCAAGCTCATGCCTCGCTTGACGTTGGAAAGCAGCAGAACTTAAAAAATAAAGAGTGAATATCCTTTTTTCATTCTATATTCATTAATTTAAGTATTTTTGTACCTAATTTAATTCTATCATGTCAAAACCGATTCAAATATCAGAAGCAGCCTTTATTGGGATTCACGCAATGGTACTCATTGCAGGAAGCAAAGAGTATATGAATGTGAATATCATCGCAGAGAGAACGGGTGCCAGTAAAAACCATATTGCAAAAGTGATGCAAACGATGGTAAAAGCTGATTATGTACAATCTGTGCGAGGACCTTCAGGTGGATTTAAGATGAAAATCGATCCAAATGATATTACCCTGCTGGATATTTTTGAGTCTATTGAAGGTAAAATTCACGTACCTGAGTGCCCTTTCGCAAAAGAAATCTGTCCATTTGATAAATGTCTGATGAATGGTATTTTCCATCGACTAACAACAGAATTAGTAGATTACCTAAAGGCCTCTACTCTTGCAGAGAATGTTAAGGTTGCTATGTCGAAATAAAGTATGATTTATGTTTGATGAGTTATGATCAATAACTTGGGACATCTTAATTCATAAATCAAAAATCTTATCTCATCAATTTAAAAGATGCTCAACCCTAGTCCTACCGAAAGCCTAGGCAATTCAGCTGATTTATATGGTGCTTTAAAAATATCGCTCATTCTATAACGAGCATAGATATTTATTTTATTCAAACCAATGCTTGCATACACTCCATACTGATATTTTTCCATAAAATTCAGCTTTGTTACTCGATTATATACAATTTGCTCCAAAGCATCTTCATCCTTGGTTTTATAAGTACGAGAAAGATGCCAATCACCATACCCACCCATATCTAGAAAATAACCAAGATAATTTCCCCGTTTTGGATCAAAATTGATACGCAAAAACAAACCTGCACCTATTGCACTATTGCTTACAGATTGCTTCAAATGATTCAGTGTATCAGGAAAAGTTTTATCGTCTGTTTGCTTATAGCGATATGAAATTGAATTGAATTCCAAATTATATCCAAATGACAAAAAACTACAAATTCTGTGCTTCTGAGTGAACCCAAATTTATAACCTAAAGATGCTCCAGGCATAACTGGCGCCTGCGCATTAGTTTCAATAGGAATAATTGTATGTATGCCATAACTTGAATAAGCAAACTTCTTTCCATTGGGTCCAAAATCAGGGCGAACTGTATCCACAGGATTTACATCCTCATGAATAATTTCATACTGCGCATGAGCCTGCATTAAGAAAGCGAGGAATATGATGAAGAAAATATTTTTCATGATTCTGATTATTTAAGTTTAAATTCTTTGGTTAATCCAGCATAATGGACACGAAGGAAAGTTCCATTTTCTAATGCATTTCGAGACATCTTAAAAACTGGGTTTTCATTTGCTGTTAATACTACGTACCATATAAGTTTGCCGTCGGCATCGGAAAGATGCACATAGACGTAAACTACGTGACCCAACTCGTCAACAAGTGGGCTTACTTCAATTTCAATATCTGCTCCGGTCTTTGTCATTTCAATAGTTGAGTGAATCGTATCGGTATCAATACCAAGAAAATACGAAGCTTGCGGTATTCCATACCCATGTGCATAATCGTAATACGGATAAAGTGATGCAGAATGCTGTATTTCAGCAAACAATTCCATTGCAGTCATGTCTCTATCGGTTTGCAAAGCACAGGCTGCAAATCCTGCAACTAATGGGCTTGCAAATGAAGTTCCATAATGAGTTCCCATTTTTTTCTTACCCTGAGCAGTTACTTGCCCAAAAGCACAAACATTAGGTTTTAGACGACCGTCAGCAGTAGGCCCATAAGAACTAAAATTAATATGGGTAAGGGAATACGGCTCGACACCTCCAATAGATAAAATGGAATCTGCATCGGCAGGAGCGCCAATTATTTTCCAGTCTTTATCTGTGCCTTCATTTCCGGCAGCATTCACCACCAAAATTCCTTTTGATGCAGCCGTATTAGCAGCTCGGGAAACAAAAGCGGTTTGACCATCCATATCATAGGTAAAATATCGATGAACAGTATAACCCAAACTGCTATTTACGATATCAGCACCATTTTTATCCGCCCATTCCAGTGCGGCTAGCCAGTTTTCTTCTTCAGAAAATGGTTCCAGACCAATTTCGGTGCGGGCCAGCAGAAACTCTGCATTGGTTGCCAAACCAATTGGAGTGGAATCATTAGCCAGCCCAGCAATACATGACAGAACAGTTGTTCCGTGACTGCTACCATGATACACATTCTCTGTTTTTTTGGCAAAATCATAGGTTTTAATGATGCGGTTATTATCACGAATATGCTTAAAGCAATCCAGCTCATCCACTTTAGGAAAACCACCATCGAATATGGCAATTCGTATTCCTTCACCGCGATAACCAGCATCGTGAAACATTTGCCCTTGCATGGAGGTTACCTGAGTACTAAGAACAGTTGGATACAAGATTTCTTCGTCTTCTTCAATTGAGCAAAATGATGGAATAGAACCAGAAAGCTCAATTTTTGTTACGAAGTCCAGTTCTGAAATCTCAGAAATTTGCACATCTGTAGCATAGAGACAAACGGCATTAAACCAGCGTGAGGCGTAGCTTAGAGAATCGCATTTGGAATCCAAAACGGCCACATAAGACTGATTTACAGGCACATCGCTAATGTGATAAATTGGAATATCGTTGCGCACTCTTCGTTCGATGGCTTTCTGATCGAAAAAAGTATAGGGATTATAGCCTGTAGTATCTTTATCTTTCAAATAGACCCAATATTTCTGCTGAGCCATAGAAGACAGGGTTAGTAAAAGCAATAATCCCGATATAAATATTTTCATGGGAGATATTTTTTGCTAAGATAAATATTTATGATATATGAATTATGATTTATGATTTGGGAAGTTAATTCCCGCAGATCTCTCGGATCTCGCAAATAGCATTTGGATTTAACCGCGGAGGACGCAAAGGATGCGCAGAGGGCGAAGAAAGAATATGGAGCGCAAACAAAGCTAATGATTTTGGTTGACGCTATCAGGACCTCCTTCGTCGGACGCTGAGAGGTCAACGTTCAACTATAAATGCAAAACCGTCAATACCGCATCTAAATTTGCTTCATCAAAAGAAAAATCGGCCATGGCATAGAATTTTTCTCGTTCAGAATAATGTGTCAGAAACTTTTCATAATCGGGAGTACCATTTGTTATTGGGATCATGGGTCTATCTCCTTTTTGTTCTGTAAGTCTTTGAAAAATACGTTCTTTCGGGATATTGAGCCAAATCGTTTTGCCATTATTCTTCATCCACTCCATATTATTATGAAAGCAAGGAGTACCGCCACCACAGGAGACAATAAGTTTTTCTGTTTCCGGTAGTTTTTCTTTTAGAACCCGACTTTCTTCAATGCGAAACACTTCTTCACCCTTCCTACGGATAAATTCTGCAGGACTCCAGCCATGAATATTCTGAAAAAGCACATCCAAATCTACAAATGAATAGTCTATTTCATTGGCCAGCCTTTTTCCAAAGCGGGTTTTTCCTGTAGCCATATATCCGATAATGAAGATTTTCATTTCTGTTTAGAATTGTGCCTGATTTTGTGCGAAATTATAGAATTTTTTGGAGCTCTTGAGTATTGACTCCGGTGATTAGAAATTAATCAGATTTGTAAGTGCAAAGATACTAAAAATCGTCGAAAATGCAAGTAATAACAGATTGAAAAAATCTGATTTTCAGCGTTTTTGGCACAATTTTCATGCGGCACCCGCTACCGCCCTAAAATCATCATTTCACCTAGCTTGCGGCATTCACAAAATATACATTCAAATTCAGCTTCACTTCTTTGAATGTCATTTTATTGAAAAATTTTGCAAAAAACAAATCTTGCTGAAATAATAGTCCCGCATTGTGCTTCGCTAATACAGGGCTATTATTATTCGAACCTTTTAGGGTCGGCATTATTAAACGTTTTATTCAAATCATTCATCCTTATTGCCAAAGCCAGCAGCATCCAGAATGGCAGAAAATATATAGCGCTGGAAATACTTATTATAGCCACCACTGCGCCAATCATCGACAGGGAAATGGCTGCTGAGAGCCTTCGGTTATCTTCCGGAATTTTTCTGCGCCACCAAATATACGATTTACGAATCAAAAGGAAATACCAAACGAGCCAGATTCCAAAAATAAGAACGCCACCTTCCACCAAAATTTCAATCCAAAAATTGTGCATACTATATGTGCCGTGTGTATTATCAGCTTCCATCTGCACCACCTGCGAATTACCAGCTCCTACGCCCAAATAATAGCTTTCTTTCAGCCCTTCAATCCCATTAGACACCAAATTTTGCCGAATGGTTATGGAAGAAGTATCATTTACAGCTTCATGATCTTCCATAAAATAATTCCACGCAGCATCGGTGGTGGTAGAAATTTCACGATATTTTACCTCATATTTCTCTTTGAGAAAAGGTTTTGAAATCAAAAAAGCAATAAAGAGTAAAGCAAAAGCACCTGAGATAATGAGAATATTTTTCCTGGTTTGATAGAGAATCACATAGAAAAATGCCATCATAAGCACCCCTATTAAAACAGCACGACTGCCGGTAAGCAAAATCACTACGACAGCCACAAGCGGAGGAATAATTTTAATCCATAGTTTCTTTGAAAAAAGAAAAAACGGGATCACCATTAACAGATATGCTGCCAAATCATTTGGATTCCAATGAAAGCCTGTTGGTGTTTTCTTAATGGCTGCAATAATCTCAGGATCAAGGTTTTGATTATATCCGATACTTCGTCTAAAAATATGAATCCAATCAGAATAGGGAGAAATTGGCCATCTAAATATTCCACCAGCTTCAAGCAAAGACAGTACAATTTCAACTCCAGCTATAATTCCGGCAAAAAGCAGAAATCGACGAATATCTGATGAATCACGAATGGCAAAATAGGCAGCAAAGAGAATCAATAATGCATTGAGCAGATAAAAAACATGCTGAGCAGCCAGACCTGTATCTTTACTCCACAATATACTAAGTGCATACCATATTACTATAAAGAATGGCACATGAGCAAAATGAAGTTTTTTCTTGAGAAAAGAAAAAGATGCGAGGTTTTCTTTAAATTTCATAAGAAAAAAGAAAAGGAATGCCAGTCCTGCCAAATGGAAAGCATAGAGCGGACCATAGCTCACCCCTACTCCAATCATTGCGGAGAGCAAAACTATCAATGCTGATATTTGCAATCTAGTATTCATTTTCAAACAGATCTTCTACAGCTTTTACTTCGGCGGCCATACGTTCCTGCCAGGTCCATAAACGTTCTTTCTCAAGTGCTCGGACTTTATCAATAATATTCTCTTTCAATTCATTATCTGCGGATAAACGAATAATATCATCCGCAATTTTAAGATGTACATTTTCATCCACATCGTAAATGAAACCGTTTTCCTCGTTTACAATCCAATCGGAGGTACTTCCATTATTGAGTGTGAATATTATTTTATGACATCGAATGGCTTCCAGCAAAGGGTTGCCAACATTGGAAAGATCATAAGTGGAAAGAAAGACATCTGCAAAATTCAGATATTTTTTTACTTCGGTATTGGGCACAGCGCCAATTATTTTCACAAAATTGCTAAGCTTATTTTCGGCTACAAATTTCTCATATTCTGGCTTAAGTCCACCCTCGCCTATCATTAAATAAACAAAGTCTTTGAAATCATGTTTTTGCACGAGAATTTTCACCGTATTCAAAATTCTGTCCACTCTTTTCCAGCTTTCCAGGCGAGAAATGCTGCATAAAACCAGTTTTGAACCATCGGAATTATATTTTTCTTTTAAGTCAGCGTACTCAAATGTGTCCATTTTTAGTTCATCCACCCCATTGACCCAGAATTTTAGATTATGCAGGGCCTTGCTTCGGAGTTTTTTCATAGCAAAATCGCCATCGGTGCCGTCGTTGGTCATAATGGCCAGATCGGCTTTGGCTTTGAGTGCAAAAACATCGTCGAAATTAAGCCATTTCTTCAACCAGCGCTTTTCACGAATATAGCTACTCATCCAGGTGCCCTGAAAGCGGGAAATCACCTTCATACTCCCTACGCCATGCCAGAAACGATAGCGTTTTACTGCACAAACGCCATGCACTTCATATCCGTAAAAAACATCTACTTTGTTTTCTTTCAGAAATTTTCGGGCTTCCCTACTCAACCTTTTAATGGCTCTTAAACCGGCAATTTGAGTTAAAATTGTACGCCACAAATGCGATTTAGCCCGCTCACGTGATTTTGCCAAAGGCATAGGAATGCGGATAAGATCTACTCCTTCAGGATTTATTTCAGGCTCATAAAAGTAATTTCCTGCCTTACTATAATCGCGCACCACAATATATGTTACTTTCCATCTAGCAGCCACAAACGCCTCAGGTGTTTTGCGAATCACCTGAATTGATTTGTCCTTAAAATCATTGGCCGAAAGAAAGAGAATATGCTTCAAAACTATTCTGTATCTGGTTTATTTTCTTTGATGATTTTGGCAGGATTTCCGCCAATAATAACATTATCAGAGAAAGACTTCGTTACCACTGCGCCTGCTCCTACAATCACATTATTTCCAATCTCCACACCCGGAAGAATCACCACATTGGCACCCAGCCAAACATTGGATCCAATTTTTATTGGACTGGCTTCTGCAATTTTAGATTTATCGTGAAAATCGTGATTGGAAGAAATGAGTTTTACCCCGGGCGCAAAAAGAAAATTCTCTCCAATTTCAATTCCGTTTAATGCCTGAAAATAGCAGCCACCGCTCATGGCAAAGCTACCAATTGTTGTTGCGTCTTTATGTATTTTCAGGTTTTTAGGTGCAATAATTCTAGATGTAAAATGTAATGGGAATTTCACTCCACGATTTATACCCCGAATTTTGCGATGCATCCAACTGATGTGCAGAAGTCCGAAAGGCACACGACCAAAAAGTTTCCATTCCTTGTGATACTTTCGAATACAGGGAATAAAAGAAAGAAAATTTAATATGCCTTTAAACAGTTTTCTCATTTTTTCGTTTTAAGGTAAACCCAAAGGTATATTCCAAGCAGGGCATAAATTACCGAGCCGGATATGCTCATTAAATACAGCGAAAGATAATAATCATTTTGCAAAGCACCAATAATAATTGAAGATACCTGAAGAATAAGTGCAACAAAATTAAAACTCAATTCAATTCCGAGCTTTTTAAACACGAGCAGCAATGAGCTTTGCGAAGATATTACAAAACGCAAGGCATAATACACTGCAAAAATAACAAGAAACTTACCTGCTTCATCCCATTCTGCGCCAAAAACAAATCCAAATACAGAAGCACCCCATATCATAACAAGAGCTACAGGAATAACGAGTACCAACAGTAATCTTAAAGTGGTCTTTTTATACATAATAAACAATGACTTTCCATCATTGTTCATCTCAACTGCTTTTTGATAGTACACCTGTCCGATTGAACCAGCCACTAAAGAAAGCGGGACATTAAACAACCTAATTATCAAAGCATAATAACCAACAATTACAGCATCGAAATAATACAAGAGTAAAAAAATCGGAATTTGTTCTTTAAGAATATTTAAAAAAATTCCAGCACCACTTTTGAGAGGAAAATCTCGATATTTTATTAAAACTGTTTTAATTTCAGAAATAGAAACATACTTCCACAAAGAGAAAATCCTCATTCTAACAATATAATATATACTGAGCAAAGCTTGTCCAAGAATTGTTGAAACGATAAGTCCACCTCCAAAATATGCAAACTTACCAATAGCCAAATTTGTTGCAGCAGTTGAGGAGCTTTGAATGATACGACCTGCAGAAAGCACATTAAACTTTTTATTCCTGTTGTGCCAGTAATTTGCAGCCTGAATAATAGCACCTGTTAAAACAGCCGGTGGCACAAGGTATAACCATTGATATAAATTCGATGCACCAAGTTTTTCACAAAAGTACTCGCCAAAGAAATAAATTGGAAAAAGCAATAAAACCGACAATACAATAGCAATTAACAATGATCCGGCAAACATATTAAACGCTTCTTTTTCCTTTTTTGGAAGCAATAATGCCAATTCGTACCTACCACAAGCAATAACGGTAAAAATACCAACCACAGCAGAATATGTACCCCAAAGCCCGAAATCTTCAGGTGAAAAAAAACGTGTTAAAACAGGAGTAATCAAAAAAGAGATAAGCAATGCAATTGATGAACCGGAAAGCAGAACCATTACGTTTTTCAGAAAATCGTAGCGTTTGGTGAATTGCCTAAGTTTACTTTCCTTTTTTACCATTCTGCGTGGCTAATAAATTTGATTAACTGTTTGACGCTCCCGATATTTTTCGGGACATGTCCTCCTTCGTCGGACACTTAGAGGTCAAACAATAAGGCAAAACTACGAATATTTAGGCAATGCAAATTGTCGATATTCATTATAAATGTATATTTGCCATTGAAATGAGTCGTATTTTACTGCTTGCCGATATCAATTCAGCCCACCTAAAAAAATGGGCAAAAGTGCTGCACGAAGGCGGACACGCTCTTGGTATTTTTTCACTATCAAAAGCTACGAACGACTGGTACATAGATCTGAATATTGAGTTGCTTTCCGACAGTGGTTTTGATCAGGATACTTTCAGAGCTTCTCAAACAGGCAAAATGGTATATTTCAAAAAAAGAAGTGAAGTAAAACTTGCCATTAAAAAATTTAAACCCGATTTTTTTCACGCACATTATGCCAGCAGTTACGGCTTACTGGGGGCTTTAAGCAAGTTTCATCCGTATTATATTTCGGTTTGGGGCAGCGATATTTTGCTTTTCCCATCAAATGCGATTAACAGAAAAATCATCCGGTATAATTTTAGAAAAGCAGATAAGATCATTGTTTCAAGTAAAATTCTTAAAAAGGAATCCGCGAAGTTCACAAAAAAAGACATTGATATTATTCCGTTTGGCATTGATACTGAATTATTTAAACCCTTACCAAGGCAAAAAAGAGATAAATTTGTAATTGGTACGGTTAAATCGCTTGAGCTCATTTATGGAATTGACATACTAATAAAAGCCTTTGCTATAGTAAAAAAATCGATGCCGGATAAAGAGTTTGAGCTCCATTTAATCGGATCAGGAAATGAAAAAGATAATTTTCAAAAGCTGGCACAATCGCTTAATGTTTCTGATTCGGTTAAATTTTTAAACCACATAAAGCAATCAGAACTGCCGGAAGCATTTAACCAGTTTGATATAGCTGTTTATTTGTCGAGAAGCGAAAGTTTCGGGGTTTCCATTCTTGAAGCTTCTGCTTGCGAAATTCCGGTTGTAGTAAGTGCAACCGGCGGATTACTGGAAGTTGTAGATAATGGAACTACAGGCTTTCACACTGAACCGGAGAATGTGAACAAAGCTGCCGAAAAGATTATAACGCTCATCAATGACAAAGAACTACGCACAAAAATGGGTAAAGCAGGCCGATTGAAAGTCATTCGTGAATATACACTCGAAAATACTAAAGCCAAAATACTTGCTTTATATCAAATGGAGGGCAAATCATGAATATCCTTCTAATTAATCATTATGCCGGTTCACCTGAAATGGGAATGGAGTTCAGACCGTATTATATGGCTAAAGAATGGATTAGAGCAGGCCACAGAGTAACTATTATCGCTGCCGATCAGGCTCATGTTCGTAAAAAGAAAATCAGAATTGACAAAAGTTTCACTGAAGAATTCATTGACGGAATCAAATATATCTGGATCAAAACACCTCCATATAGCGGAAACGGACTGAAACGCATTTTGAACATGCGTTCATTTTACAAACAACTGAAAAGCAAGGCTAAATTTATTGCAGACAAATATACTCCTGATGTCGTAATTGCGTCGTCCACATATCCTATGGACAATTACGCAGGTGCAAAAATTGCAAAAGCAGCTTCTGCGGCTCACATATTTGAAGTTCACGATCTTTGGCCATTATCTCCAATGGAGTTGGGTGGATATTCGTCGCGACATCCATTTATCAAATACATTCAAAAAGCCGAAGATTTCGCATATAAAAATGCAAATGCGGTAGTTTCCATGCTCCCTGAAACAAAATCATACATGGAGAGCCGTGGATTGGATCTCCACAATTGGCATTATATCCCAAATGGCATCAATAAATCGGAATGGGAAAATATGCGCCCAATTGGCGAGGACTTAAAAAAACAATTGATTGATATTAGAAACAATTTCAAATTCACTATCTGTTACACCGGAAGTCATGGTATTGCCAATGCCTTACATAATTTTATTGAAGCAGCAGAAATACTAAAAGAGCAGGAAATTGCATTTGTTCTTTTAGGAGCAGGTCCGGAGAAAGAGTCTCTAATAAGAAAAGCTTCCGAGCTAAAAAATGTATTTTTCTTTGATTCCCTACCTAAGCAAGAAATTCCTGACTTTCTTTCCTATTTCGATGCCACATATATTGGTTTACAGCGCCAATCGCTTTTCCGTTTTGGAATTTCACCTAATAAACTTTTTGATTATTTAATGGCCGCAAAACCAGTAATTCAGGCTATTGATGCCGGAAACGACATTGTAACTGAAGCCAATTGTGGCATTAGTATAGAAGCAGAAAATGCCAAAGCTCTTTCTGTTGCGGTACTCGAACTCACACAAAAAAGTAAAGATGAATTAAATATAATGGGAAGCAAAGGCAGAGATTATGTTTTACAACACCATACTTATGATGTATTAGCCAATCGTTTTCTAAGAATTCTTTCAGATAGTATTAATTCAAAAAAGCATGACTAAAAGACGAATCATACACCAACAAATATTTTTCATCCTCAGTATGGCGCTGTTTTTTGTATTTCCAATATATAAAAAACTGGCGCCGATTATTGTTGTACTCATGATTTTGAATTGGCTTGCAGAAGGACATTTTCGCAGTAAGTTTTCTGCCTTATTCAGCGATAACTGGACCTTCCCAACACTATTTATACTCTCGATATTGTTTTATGGGCTCCATGTTGTAGCAGAAACATATACAGAAAACACTACACAACCGTATTATGAATTAGAGCGAAAACTTTCCTTCCTTGCATTTCCAATTATTCTTTTAACTATTCATTCTTTCCGTTTTAAAAAAGGCAAAGGAAAATGGTTTGTATTGGCATTTCTAGGAGGAGTATTAATAAGTTCACTGTATTGCTTCTTTCAAGCAGGAATAAAATATCTGGCTACTGGCGATGCATCTATGATGTACTATGTAAATTTTTCAGTTCTCGAGCACCCCACTTATTATGCCATGTACATGATTACGGCAGTTTTAATCATTGTAAATCTTTTGTACAGAGAGTGGAAAAAAATCAAAAAATATCATCGCTATATTTTAATTGGCCTGATACCATGGTTTATGCTCATGGTCATGCTTAGCAATTCCAGAGCAGCAATTCTCGCTATGGGTCTTGTTTTCTTATTCTTGATAATCTATATGATTTTCAAAACGAAGAGATATATCATTGGCGCAGTCATGCTGGTTTTAATGATTGCCGGTGGGTTCAGTACAAAATACCTAATGCCACATGTTTTCGATCGTTTTAATATGGGTATTGGCGAAGTTTTGAAGGCCAGAAGCATGGAAGATATTAAATTCACGAACGGCACTACAATACGCGTACAGATCTATTACTGTTCTCTTGAACTTGCGGAAGAAAATTTCTGGACAGGAGTGGGACCGGGAGACGTGAGCGATGAGCTAATGGAAAAATATAAAGAATATGCTTTTCGACATGCAGCTGAACGAGGCTATAATGCTCACAATGAATATCTACAAGTGTTCATTGGATTGGGACTCATAGGCTTTATTATTTTCATGGCCATATTCCTTATTCCCTTCATCTATGCCATTCGACAAGGTGATTTCATGCAAATTGCATTTATTCTAATGCTATTGACGCTTTTTATATTCGAATCTATGTTACAGATGCAGGCAGGAATTATGTTTATCGTGTTCTTACTTCTCTTTTTCCATTCAAGAGTTAGAATTCTATCAGGAAATACGCCCGATATTAGTGAGCATACCATCGAATCATAGAAGACACAGCTCTTTTACATGCTTCACAAAAATTATCATATTTCACCGATTTCATGGTACAATCGTATGCCGGACGATACAGTCCTTTTGCGAGATATCCGGCACCTTCAAATGCTCCTGTTTGATCCTTGTATTCCTCCTTTTTCGGAGTTGGTATCGGAACATCATCAGCAACAAGACTATCCCATTTCGATTCGAAATCGACAAGGGATGTAATGTTTGGTTCCCATGGCTCCACATGCGTGGGATGATAATCGTTTACCGCAACATCGCTGGTATAGTATTCATCGGCAAGGCCTGATAGACCATGACCCATTTCATGCTCAACTAAAAAATTGGTGTATGCATTTTTTGCTGCTGCTAAAGAATAGAAATTATAGAAACCCGCTCCGCCATACTCATCAGTGTTGACCAGAATTACAATATGATCGGCAGGGGCATTGGCAGCTACATCCATTAATGTGTGGTATGAAAAAGTAGTGAGATAGCGTTCTGTGCCAAATGTATTAAAAGTAGTATTTAGCAGTGTTTCTTTCCATATATTTTTATGAGGAAAATCGGTTCCGCTTTCTTCTCCCGGAGCCATTACCGCTCTGAAATTAATCTTAGAGCTATATTCATTAAATGGATCAGAATCCAGTATATCTTTCATCACTCTTTCGGCATCATTTTTAAAGTCGTCCATTTCCTCAGCGGTATATCCATCGGGAATAAAAAGAATATCAAGCATTTGGAAAGGGTCGCCATTTACTGATAATTCTTCAACAGGATATTTATGAAAATGCTTTTGCAATACTTGGTCAGACTCTGAATTAAAAGAGTATTCAAATTGCTTGTGCCAAACATTAGAATGATCTCGATTAAAGAATACCAATTTTATATCTCCCATTTGAAAAGGGATAAGAACAGATTCTTGAAAAGAGCGGCTCATTGTTTTTGCTTCATCTGTAGTGATCCATTCATTAAAAAGAGAGGAGTACCCGCGTCTGAAAAATAAATCTCCTTGAGAATTATATGCATCTATTCGGTAAAAACCATAGTTAACCGAATCAATCCAGGCATGTTCTCCGACAGAAAGATTATTTTGTACAGCAATTTGCTTAATGCTAATCATTTCTGTACAATCATTTCCAGAGCGATAGAAGTCTATACGCAATGCTTTTGAATTGCTTTGTGCCTGACAAAACATAATAGCCATTAAAGGCAAAAGAAAGACAATGAGTTTTTTCATATGTGTTCAGTAATATATAAATAGTAAACAATACCCGACAAATATACACTGTCGGGATAATAAATCCCAAAAAAATATATCAATTCTCCCCCATCATTAGATGAAGGAGAAATTCCTCTATATTAACTCATGACATAAAAACGGGCATCGATGAATCAGGAAACCCTGGCACTTTGCAAGAAGAAGCAAATTGCTCTATATTGCGAATGCTTACAGTTGAAACATGTGCAAAAGGATAGAGTTTTTCAGCTTCTTTAACAAAGGACTCCATCAGAAATTCATCAGAGAAGACCGTTTCAAGAAAGGCTTCCGGAATTTCTTCGTTTGAATGGTAAAGGTGAGAAATTAATGAATCTGGTGTAAAAGTTTGATGCATAGGCAATTTTTTCTGTTCTGTAATTGCCTAACGCAAAATATTTTTCAATATTGTAAACTACTACGGAATTAACACAGATTCTTTATCTTTTATGAATTTTCTCAGGTTTATCAATGCATACCTCATACGTCCAAGAGCAGTATTGATGCTAACATCTGTTTCTTCTGCAATTTCTTTGAAACTCAGGTTATAAAAGATTCGCATTTTCAAAACTTCTTTCTGCTCATCTGGAAGCAGTTCTACCAAACCTCTCAAGGTTGTATTAATTTGATCATTAATCATAACCTCTTCCGCATTAAAATCATCTCTGGCAATGGACCCAAAAATATCATAATCATCCTCTTCGCGAACAATAGGATATTTTTTTCCGCGACGAAAATAATCTATAATCTGATTATGCGCAATGCGCATTACCCATTGGATAAATTTACCTTCTTCGTTATAATTTCCAGATTTCAAGGTATTAATTACTTTGAAAAAAGTTTCCTGAAACAGATCGTCTGCTACCATAGAATCTTTAACAGATACCAGTATATAACTAAATACCTTTTTACGATGTTTTTCCAAAAGTTGTGTAAAACTACCGTGATCGCCTTGAATGAAATTTCTAATCAAAAGTTCATCACTCATGGGGGAAGTATTCATATGTCCTCCTTCTAAATTAATGAGCGTAAACTTGATCTATAGGCAATCCTCCGATTTTGTTTGATTAAACTAATATTGACTTTACAAAAATACGACAATTTTTAACATTACACAATATTCAGACCAAAAAATGTTAATTAATAATCAATTGAATTTACTTATATTACTGAATAACAAAAATTTAGGCTTCGAATTGAAGCCTAAATTTTATAC
>JAFGWG010000082.1 GCA_016937255.1 Bacteroidales bacterium | reverse complement strand
GTCACAGTATCGTGTCTTGCGCCAAATGCAGCATTCAGTGACAGCACAAATAATCTCACTGTTTCTTTCACTGATCTTTCAACTCAAGCTCCTAGTTCTTGGTTCTGGGACTTCGGCGATGGAAACACCAGTACACAGCAAGACCCATCGCATACTTATGCAGCGAACGGCACTTATACCGTTTGCTTAATAGCAACCAATACTTGCGGTTCAGATTCATCTTGCTCAAATGTTACTGTGAGTTCTACTGTTGGAATAGCAGATATTGAAAACAATGTACAGATTTATCCAAACCCCGTGCAGGAAGTTCTGAATATTGACTTAAAAGGCGAAGCTGTTGCCAGAATATATTCTACTGACGGAAAACTGGTTAGAAGCGTAATGCTTGTATCAGGATTAAATACTATTGAAACAGCTGAAATGGAAAACGGAATCTATGTACTGAAAATCGAGAGTACTGATTCAGTTATGACCTATCAATTTGTAAAAGAATAATAGAAACTCAATTGAGAATAAAAACCGTTGCGAAATCGTGACGGTTTTTTTATTATCGTAATTTTGCCAGAAGTTTAAAGCGGTCATACGAAAAACTGAAATGAGCCGTTGGTTTTTTTTTAATGGGTATAATGAAAAAGTTCAGCAAAGCAATATTACATTTTTTAATATCATTTATTGATTTTTTCTATCCTCCTTTCAGAAAATTTATGTCGATACAATTTTTTCGATATGGATTTGTGGGCGCATTTAATTTGATATTCGACTGGGTTCTATATTTTGTTATTTATCAATATGTACTGGATCAGCAAATGCTGAATCTGGGATTTATTGTTATCAGCTCACATATTGCCACATTTGGAATCAAATTCCCGATTATCATGTTTTCCGGCTTCCTGATGCAGAAATACATAACTTTTTCGCATTCAGACCTTGCTTCACGCAAACAGCTATTCAGATATGTTTTGGTTGTTGCCGTTAATCTGACTATGGCCTATTTTGTATTAAAATTCCTGGTGGAACATCTCAACATTTACCCAACACCTTCCAATATGATTGTTACGGTCATTTCTATTGCCATTAGTTATTTTTTGCAAAAGCATTTTACTTTTCGTGTAAAAAAGGAAAAAATGTAACATTGAAACGGTTTCACGCCCTTGCTGCCCTCAAACCTTGATGGTTTGGGAAGCGACCAACAGCGCCTAAAACTTCCAGGGATTTTTCACGCTGCTGAAGATGAAATGTTGCAAAATGTGAAAAACTGCCAGACAGTTTCATGTGAAATATAGACTCTTTTCGTCTTAAAACAGTTTTAAACGGTTTATAACGGTTTTAAACGGTTTGGAACGGATAATTTAACAGAAATCGTCGCAAACTGTCAGACAGCCTTCATTGCAACTCTGCGGCAGGCGTCTGACAGATATTTTTTGCCTGTAAAGGGGATATTTTGTAGTTTTACAATAATCAAATCAACAAATTATTAGATTAATAATGTAGTATCCTGTCTATGAAAAAAATAAGCATATTTCTGATATTCTTGTTTGCATACTCTGCTCTACTGGCGCAATCAAATAAAATTGAGAGAACAAATTTCAATAATAGTGAATATTTCATTTATCCTGAAAGACAAGAAGACGATTATGGAAATTCGCTTTCCTATTGGAAAAACAACATTATTAGAGAAAAATATAGTTTAGAAAAAGACGAAAGCACTGATGGAATATGGATTCAGTTTTTCAAACAAGACACTACAAAAGTTGCTAAAATATTTTCATTAAAAGATAATGAGCTAAATGGCAAATACTTTACCTTTTTCCCAAATGGAAATTTACAATCCGAAATTGATTATAGCAATGGAAATGTTTATGGATGGTGGATTAGTTGGTATGAAAACGGGCAAGTATCTGACAGTATTGAATACAGAGTTGATACAGCAAAAAACGGATATGTGTCTTCATCACGAATATTTTGCAGACGCTGGTTCGAAAATGGCAATTTAGAGCTGGTTGCATTATATGATTCTTTGGGGTATAAAAACGGAAAATGGCAAACATTTTATGAATCAGGGAATATAAAATTTGAAGTCACTTATACAAATAAGGGTGTAAATAGTACCAATGTATACAAATACAAAAGAGGAGTAATTGATGGAGACCTCATTCAATACTATGAGAACAATCAAATCCGAATACACTTAAAATACTGCATGGGAAAAATCATTGAAGACACGTATTGTGAGTTCTATCAAAATGGACAGAAAAAAGCATGTGGTGTTTTACAAGATGGTTTGAGAATAGGAGAATGGACAGAGTGGTATGATAATGGTCAAACGAAGAGTACTGGGAATTACTCAAATGATGTTTTTGTTTTTTGTGGATTTATCCCTTATGCTAAATATTATGAATACAAAATTGACTATTGGGTATACTATTATCAAAATGGAAAGATAATGGCAAAAGGCTCCTATCAACCATCAAAAAAACATGTATACTCAAACTGTACCGATCGAGTCGAGAGAGTTAAATGTGGGAAATTCACAAAAGATTGGGAAGCATTTGATGTAGACGGTAAAGAAATAAATATAAAAGAACTATATAAACAAAGTAATTGTATAGCCAATAAAGAAGTCTTTTTGGAAAAAATCTACGAAATTGAGTATTAACAATGCTATTTATTAATAAATAGCGCCCCAAACCAATCTCCATTCCTTCGTCCCGCCCCTGAGGCTCTCGAAGAATGAGGGTCATGGAATGGAGCTAGAAAATCCCCTGCACATCCTTGACATGATCCTCCTATTCTCGGAACGATGACAAGGGCAGTCGCTCTTTTAATTTGGCAAAGTGTCTGACACCCGAAGGGATGTCTGACACTTGCGGGAGGGCATAAAAACAAAAAGCGCCCTAAAAGACGCTTTTCATTATAAACCTGACAGGTTTATTATCGCTTTATCCGATCCAAAACCAGTCAGATTTTGGGAAAATTTTTACCCTCCAAAATCATCAAAGGCAATATTTTCAGGTGGTACGCCCATTTCATCGAGCATGTGCTGTACCGCATCATTCATCTGAGGCGGGCCGCACAGGTAATATTCAATTTCCTCGGGCTCGTCATGCTTGCTCAGGTATTCATCCAAAATCACCTGATGGATAAATCCGGTTGAACCGGTCCACTTATCTTCTTCCTTAGGCTCAGAAAGCGCAATATGGAAGCTGAAATTTGGATTTTCCTTTTCAATTTCTTTAAAATCATCGATATAGAACAACTCGCGTAGTGAACGCCCACCATACCAGAAAGTGGCTTTACGGTCTGTTTTCATAGTTTTAAACTGATCGAAAATATGCGAACGCATAGGCGCCATTCCTGCTCCACCACCGATAAACATCATTTCCTTCTTGGTGTCCTTAATATGGAATTCACCATAAGGCCCTGAAATATCGATCTTATCACCGGGCTTCAGCGAGAAAATATAGCTGGAGCAAATTCCGGGATTCACATTCATGAAGCCGTTTTTCTTACGATCCCATGGCGGGGTTGCAATACGGATATTCAGAATAATAATATTGCTCTCTGCAGGGTGATTAGCCATAGAATAAGCGCGGTAAATCGGCTCAGGGTTCTTCATCTTCAAATCCCACATTTTGTATTGATCCCATTCGTCGCGGTATTCTTCTTCCACCTCAATATCCTTGGCAAAATCAACCACGATTCCACCGGGGACATCAATCTGAATGTATCCGCCACTCTGGAATTCTAGCTTTTCGCCTTCAGGAAGTTTCACTACAAACTCTTTAATAAAGGTTGCAACATTGCGGTTTGAAATGACTTCGCATTCCCATTTCTTGATTCCGAATATCTCCGGCGGAATGCTGATCTTCATATCGTTGCGCACTTTCACCTGACAGCCGAGACGCCAGTCGTTTTGTGCTTCCTTACGAGTAAAATATCCAACTTCGGTAGGCAGAATGGAACCGCCACCTTCGTGTACCTGACATTTGCACATGGCACAGGTTCCGCCACCACCACAGGCAGATGGCAGAAAAATATTGGCAGCGCTCAATGTAGATAAAAGGGTTGAGCCGGGATTGGTTTTCAACTCTTTCTCATCATTAATGGTAATGGTAACCTCGCCCGACGGCATCAGTTTCTTTCTGGCATAAAGCAGCAGTCCTACCAAAAGGATCAATACCAACAGAAAGACAACAATGCTGGCAATTATTATTATTGATTGGCTTATTACTAGGATAGTCATTTCTACATCAGATTAAATGGTTATACCAAAGAAACTCATAAAAGCAATACCCATCAAACCGGTAATGATAAAGGTAATACCCAGACCTCTGAGCGGTGCGGGTACATTGCTGTAACGTATTTTCTCGCGAATGGCGGCAATGGCAACAATAGCCAGCAACCAACCAATTCCGGAACCAAGTCCGAAGGCTACAGATTCGCCAATGGTTTGCAACTCGCGCTCCTGCATAAAGAGCGATGCTCCTAAAATTGCACAGTTTACCGCTATCAACGGGAGGAAAATTCCAAGTGCACTGTAGAGTGCAGGTGAGAATTTCTCAATAATCATTTCCACCAGCTGCACTATTGCAGCAATTACGGCAATAAACATGATGAAGCTGAGAAAACTCAAATCAACATCAGCCAAACCTGAACTAAGCCACGAAAGTGCTCCTTTTGCGAGGAAATACTTATTAATAAGGAAGTTTACGGGAACCGTAATAAACAGTACGAAAATTACGGCTAAACCAAGTCCCATCGACGTTTTAACGGTTTTTGAAACCGCAAGATATGAACACATGCCCAAAAAATAGGCAAAGATCATATTGTCGATAAAAATGCTTCTTACAAAAATGCTGAATAAATCTTGCATGGTCGTATTATTTAGCTTTTGTCAATCAATTCTTTATCTCTGTGACGCTGTACCCAGATGATCACACCCACAACAATCAATGCCATTGGCGGAAGAATCATCAGGCCATTGTTCTCATATCCAAAATCGTATACCGAATCCGGAATAATCTGATAGCCCATCAATGTTCCGGAACCGAATAATTCGCGGAAAAAGGCTACAATTACAAGTATTACACCGTATCCAACTCCGTTTCCAACTCCATCTAAGAAGGATTTCCACGGCGGATTGGCCATTCCGAATGCTTCGAGACGTCCCATCACAATACAGTTGGTAATGATGAGACCCACAAAAACCGAAAGCTGTTTACTGACATCATAAACAAAGGCTTTTAGCACCTGATCTACTATAATTACCAAAGTAGCAATAATGACCAACTGAACGATAATACGAATACGCGGGGCAATCATTTTTCTCAAAAGAGATGCAATTACATTCGCAATAGCAATTACGGCAACCACCGCAATGGCAAGTACAAGTGCAGGTTTAACCTGAACCGTTACCGCAAGGGCCGAACAAATACCAAGCACTTGAATGGTGATGGGGTTTTCTTTACTGAGCGGGTTGCTCAGCAACTTCATATTTTTAGCCGAGAATAAGGGCTCTCTTGCTTTTCCTGCTTCACTCATGGCTCTGTTGTTTTGAAATGAATGGTAAGTAGTAATTCAGTCCGTCGCGGATCATATCGGAAGTTCCGTTACTGGTAATGGTTCCACCTGAAATGGCATCTACACCATGAATTTCAGGAATTTTACTGTTGGCGACGCCACCTTTAACAATGGCTACGCTCACAAATTCTCCGTTCTCATCGAAAATTTCTTTTCCGATAAACTGATCCTGAAAAGGTCTGGTATTGATTTCTGCACCAAGACCGGGCGTTTCACCTTTATGGTCGAAAACCGCACCTTCAATGGTATTGAAATCATTTTTCAAAGCGATATATCCCCAGATTGGTCCCCAAAGACCTTTTCCGCGAACCGGAAGGCTATACAGCGTATCTGAACCTTTGGCAATCACAAATACGGGAAAATGCGCAGCCGAAGTTTTATCGAACTGTGTCATTTGCTCCTTCAAATTGATATCAAAACCGCGCTCAGAAACATCTGTATTATCAGCAGAATATGTTTCTACAATATTTCCCTGCTCATCAATCACATATTCCATTACCACATGCTGATCGTACAGGCTTTCTGCATTTTCAACATTATTTTCGATATGAGCTGAATTGAGGATGTACTGCATTTTCTCAATGCGAATATTTTGCTCCTGAAAAGGCTGTAAAGCCGTAGCCAGAAGGGCCAGTATCGTTGCTACAATCACAACCATGATGACCGAAAACGTAAATATGTATCTATTGCTAAACATAATTATACCTCCTCAGTTTTAATGGTTTTCAATCTTTTCTGTCTTTTTTTGATATTACCGGCAAGCACGTAATGATCAATCATTGGTGCCATCACATTCATAAAGAGAATCGCCAGCATCATACCTTCGGGGTATGCCGGATTGAGCACACGCAGAAGGACCGAAAACACACCAATTAGTACGCCGTAAATGATTTTCCCTTTTGGCGTTTGCGCTGCCGACACCGGATCGGTTGCCATAAATACCGCTCCGAAAGCAAATCCACCAATAATAAGGTGATAGAATGCAGGCATATCCATATAGGTATTTGCACCCCAAAGATTGAAGAGCAATGCCATTCCAAAACCACCGGCAAATACACTGGCCATAATGCGGAAAGATCCGATTCCGGTTATCACCAGAAACAGCCCTCCAAGCAATATGAGCAGCGCCGATGTTTCACCGACCGAGCCGGGCATAAATCCAAGGAACATATCCATTACCGATGGAAAATTATCCAAAGTTCCGGATGCAGCACTGGCCAAAGGCGTAGGACCACTGATGATATCAACAGAACCACTGGCTACCCATGGTGCATCACCCGACATGTGTGCAGGATAAGCAAAGAACAAGAAAGCACGGGCAAGCAATGCAGGGTTCACAATATTCATTCCGGTGCCACCGAAAACTTCTTTACCGAAAATCACGGCAAAAATCGTTGCCAGAGCCACCATCCACAAAGGAACCGTTGGAGGAACGATAAGCGGAATAAGAATTCCACTAACCAAAAATCCTTCGTTTACTTCGTGTCCGCGAACCTGGGCAAAAACAAATTCAGTACCCAAACCGGCAACATAAGACACCACAATAAGAGGTAAGAACTTCAACACTCCATACCAGAGTATTTTCCAGAATCCTACTTCAGGAATTATGGTTTGCCAGGTGTTTCCGCTAAATTCAGGTTGCAGTAAATAATGCTGAATTCCGATATTAAACATACCGAAAAGCATTAAAGGCATCACTGCAATAACCACCATAATCATGGTTCGCTTCATATCGATCACATCGCGAATATGCGCACCCTTTTTGGTTACCGTATTCGGCACAAAAAGGAATGTCTCGAATGCATCAAAGGTGGAATGCAGAAAATGCAACTTCCCTCCTTTTTCAAACGGCGGTTTAATTTTATCTACAAATCGTCTGAGACCTTTCATATGTAAAATCTAAATATTCTAACTCAATTCCTTAATCATCAAATCGATACCATCACGAATAATGGCCTGCGACTCAATTTTCGATGTGCACACGTATTCACAAAGCGCGAAATCTTCTTCAGCCACTTCGTAAATTCCAAGCTGTTCCATCAAATCAATATCTTCCACAAGTACAGATTTCAGCAGTTGCACCGGATAAATATCGAAAGGAAATACTTTTTCGTACTGGCCGGTCATTACAAACGGACGAACGCCGCCATGCACATTGGTATCTGATTTGAACTTGCGCTTGGGCATGAGCCAGCTGAAATAAGCTTTTGACACACTATGCTTTTTGAAACGCGGTGCAGCCCAACCAAAGAACTCGTAATAATCGCCCTGCTGAATAACAGAAACCATATTGTGGTAAAACCCGAGAAATCCTTCTTTTCCGGCATCGTTTCCGGTAAGCACATCGCCGCTGATGACACGAACATTGTCCTGAACCAGTCTTTCTTTCAGCAAATCGCTAAACTGAACACCGGCAATGGCTTCGAAATAACCACCCTCGGTGAGTTCGGATCCTGCCAGCACAAATCGACGGGTAAAATCGGTTTTACCGGTCATCAGAAATGTTCCGATGGTGATCAGATCCTGCAATTTCAGTGTCCAAACCACTTCTCCTTTATTAATTGGAGCAATATGATGAATCTGTACGCCAATATTTCCGGCAGGATGAGGACCGCTAAATGAATGCAATTCAATTCCCTGAAGCCTTGAATATATTTCTGATTTATTTTTCTCCTTGTGCAGAGATAAATGAATTTTTCCTTCTGTAAATAATTGCAGTGCTTGAATGGCAGTCTGAATTTCCTTTTCTTTTCCATCCACAATAAGATCTGCATCTGGTGCCAAAGGTGCAGAATCGAAACCGGTGATGAAAATCTCGCGCGGTTCGTCTTCGGGCTTTGCAATAACGCCATAGGGACGCTGACGAATAAACGGCCAGATGCCGGCTTTGAGCAGAGTCTCAGCCAGATCTTCTTTTTTAGCAGAAGCCGGATCGATCGCGCCAAAATCAATACAATTCTGATTCCCGTCGCTTTCAATTTCAATACGCAGAAGCTTTCTTTTTTCGCCTCTCACAATGGTTTTTACTGTTCCCGATACCGGAGAAACAATCATCATACGCTCGTCGAGTTTGTTTTGCACAATGGGAGAACCACATTGAACAATATCGCCCTCTTTCACCATAAGACGGGGTTTCATCATCCGAAAATCGGTAGGTTGAACAGCAAAAAGCTTTGAGCTATAGGCTACAGGGTCAGAAGTTTCGACCTGTCCTTTCAAAGGAATATCCAGCCCACGCCGGATTTTAATTTCTTTTGCAATCATAGCTATAAGATAATTCGAAAACAAATATACAGTATCTTGATAAATAGATAATGAATTTATTGAAAGAAGCTGATGAAAATCATAAAATGATGTGATATGGGACAGTTTTAGAAAGGACAAAAACCAACCTAACCTTTTCTAAAAAGCAGGTAATAATCGAAAAAACTACTAGCGAGACTTGCGTTTAGTTCATTTTCTAATTTTTTTCTTTTTAAATTTTTCAAAGTCTTTTGTCAGTTTTGAAAAATCAGTTTTAACAACGTCAATTTTATTTTTCTGATAGATAACTAAAGGATAACCATTCATTTCTTCACCCGTAAAATAGATTGCATTCTTATTCTCAGTATCCAAATAGTAAAATTTACTTTCAATATGATATTTATTAATGATATTCACCATACTCATTACATCAGTACCGTGAAATACGTATTTAATATTTTGCTCAATAAATTCTTCTTTATTATTTTTCAATTCATTCATTAAATACTCAATGCAATGACCACAAAGCACATCACTTGATATTAAAACCAGTTTTATCGGCTGAGATAGATCCAAGTCATTTAAATACAAAATCATTCTATCATTAATGTCAATTTTTGTTTTATCAATTGAAATGGATTTTGTTTGTTGAATATTTTTCTTGACAAGAAATTGATTTTCAATTTCTTCAACAGACATTTCCTCATTTGTGAAACCAGTTACACGATATGACAGATAATGATCATCTTTTTTATATGTTACAATTTCACCACGACTATCAATGTTAAATGATGACCAGAAAGCGTCTTCAAAACTATACCCTACCAAATTCATATTCTCATCCAAAACCTGAGAAATACTAAATGCTTTGAAATTTTTATACCCATCAATTTTGATTTCCCTAATGAATAAATTGTTGACATAAGAGTACTTCGGAGCATAAAACCATGCACGGTAAGCACCATTTTCAAGAGTATCGTTTGCAATATTATTAAAATGAAACTGATCAAATTGTGCAACCAGCTCAAGCTCATCATTTTTTAGGTCAAGTTTATAAATATATGAAGAGTATAAAAATGAAATATACATCGTATTATTATCAAAAATATAATAATCAAAAGAATTAGTAAGAACATCCTTATTGTATTGTTTACCAATATCTTGCATTTGAAATTCCACATTCATCATTTTGATTTCTTTACTTTCAAGATTGTAGGCGCATAGAAGTTTTAGGTGCAAATTCATTAATGAATTATCTTCTAAATCTGGTTGATATATTCCGAAAGGGATATAAAGAATATTTCCGATAATCATAGACCCAGAAAAGGATAATCTGCTGTAAAAGATCATAGGGTCAAGTTGTCCATTATAGATATGTGGAATATCATCCAAGAAATACCTTCCTTTAACATTTGCTGAAGAATCCATCATAATGAAATCATCCATTTCTTTTCCATAATCTCTCATTTTCGCAACATAGGTTCTGTCAATAAAAACAAATATTGAATCGTAATTATGAAAATACAAACCAGTGATAGGAATACTAACCTTAAAAGGCAATTTCAATCGGGTGTCAATATCATTAGTTGCATCATAAATATACAAAGAGTCATTATTCTGATTCACATGAACACTTATTTCCCTTCCTTTATATTCACAATATGCCATATTGTTCAACATTATTGATACAGGATTAGAATTATAATATACCCCCTGCCTGCATAAAACTGAATCAGAAAAAGTTCGTTCAGAGATTAGAATCTGAATGCTATCACAGATTGCCTGAGTGTTACAATAACCAGGACTGGTAAAAAAACACAAAAGAAAAACAAGTAAATTAAATTTCATATTGTATATCAAATTATTTATTCAACCATTGCAATACTTTAACGATATACCCATCCAATACTTCCAAATCATCACTCATGAAATGCGAGATTTTTAAAACCGCTGAGTCTTCAATTTCATAAATATTTATGTTTTCAAGACCAAGATCGTATTTTAACATTATTCTTTTCGTATCCACTATTTGTCTTGAATTATCTTCCACTCCCTTCGGTAAATTGACATTACCGCATGTAATTATCGTAACATTTCCTTTCTCTAGTAGTTGATTGTTCAATTTAAAAAGAAAATGTGAAACACACCCTCCACAATAAGTCTCAGGAATAATTATGAGTAGTTCCTTCCCTTCAGAAAAATCGAACGATATTTCATTTAAGTATCGCTTAAGAATTTTTTCTTCCTCAGTTCCTGTATTTCTTACACAGGAGATTGCCAAAACAAAAATCAACAGATATTTCATATTATTCAGAAAAACTAAATTTATACAAAACGAACTTAATTATCATAGTTTCTTTCAATTCATCAAAAGTAGTATGAGAAATCAGAACTCCTTTTGGAGTTGGAATAAAGAATAATGGATAAGAAATATTATCAATTGTTGTCTCCCCTATAATAGAGAAATCATTATCAGCAATAATAATAGACCATGAAACCTCATCATACGACAATAAAATACCATTATTAGTGTTCTTTTTAACTTCATGCTTAAATGTCCTGAAATAAACATTTCGATATGGATCATAAAACAGCTCAGCATAACGAGGCTCGCTCAAAACATACTTTTTTGTATAGCTTTGTGAATTTCTTTTTGATACATCAAAAGGGTGAAACTCAGGTCTCTTTTCCATTGAAAAACAATATTGATCATAAAACTGATTATTCTTAAACACATAAATCGAGTCGCATGCTAGAGGTGAATAGATTACGTAATTATTCTCACCTAAACAGAGGGACGGATATGAGTCATAATAATCATTGTTACTATAGGCCGCAGGATATCTTCCGACAAAAGAATATTCTTTCGTATTAATATTGTATACCATTATGGGTAGCATTTTGCTATCTGAAACAGATTCACTCTTGAAATGTATAACACTTCCATAAAGAAAGCTTTTACAAAACACCACTGGTCTTGACGATGGAATATTAACCAAAGCATGATCTCCATTAAAAAGAGAATCAAAATTATGAACCTGATAATTAAAATCCTCATCAACAACGCACATTTGTTGTAAGTCATTAGAATAAAGCAAATAAGAACTATCACTTACTTTATATAAATCCATATTTTTATTTGAAGCAAATGCCAATTCGTTTATCTCAATCGAATCAACCGCATTATCGAATAAATCCATTGTATAAACTCTATTATTTGAGTGATTTAAGTAATATAGTTGATAAGATTCATTTTGAGTAGTAAATTTAAAATACTTGAATTCTTTTGACAATTGATCTTGGTCAACAATAGCTGAAATATCAACTATTAAAGAATCTATTCGTTCATACCTAATAGTTGAATTATGCAAAGAACATGACATTACCAAAATAAAGATCATATTCAAAAAAAGCAATTGAAAAATTTTATTAACATTCATTTGCGATAGTTTAAAAACCCTCATGCTGTATTACGTTGCATTACAGCATGAGGTTTTTCTATTTATTCCTAATCAACTTCAAATTGATATACAAGAGATATCTCTTCTTCATTTTCCGAATTAACAAACATAATTAAGTACTCATTCTCAATAGTGGTATTATCCACCACAGGGTGTTGAGCCAATAAATACTCACTACCCTGAATTAGATTTGAGAGATTATCTTCAGGCATCAAAGGGAAAAGAATCTCATATTCATAGCTTTCGAAAAAAGAAACCACTGCTTCTCTATCGTCTTCCAGAATTTCTGGCAGTAAATTGTTAAACATCTCCTCCTGTTCTGTACTACCAATAATAATAATAACATCAAAACAGTTTGGAGTACTAGAGGGATAACAATCAATATCTCCCTGCCCGCCAAAATCAACAAATAGTTCTTTTGTCAAACCCCATTCGGATTTGTTTTGAACATCCCTTAAATCATTAGTGATTTGTTCCACGTCAGTATTCTTTGTGCATGATGAAAATATCATGACTAAAATTGAAAAACTTAAAATAATTAGCTTCATTACATTTAGATTTTAGTTAATAAATTCCCACTTTCGCAGTACTGCAAAGTCTTTTTGGCTTAACTACCTTTGAAAAAATCAGGTTGGCGCATTGTAAATCAGGTGTTAACGCTTATAAACAATGATGTATATATTTTGTATTTTTGCACTGCATTTGGTTTTATTACTGAATGCTTATAGCTAAGGATCGGTTCGGGTGTGCAAGCCCGTTCCGGTTTTTTAAAAATCTAAAAGCAAATATAATCATAAATTCATTAAAATACAAAAAAAAAAAAACATTAATTAATTGTTAATATAGGGTTTGCGACTGTCTTAAGCTATTCCTTCACAAACTGCCCCGAAAACGATTGTCCGGACTTGGGGATAAAAGAAATGAAATAATTGCCGGAGGCCAACACAGAAACATCTATGTTTTTTTGCTTGCCTTCCAATAGCACTGATTTAACCACTGAGCCCGCACTATTAAATATATAAACAAGACCTG
>JAFGWG010000081.1 GCA_016937255.1 Bacteroidales bacterium | reverse complement strand
TGTAATTTCATATAATGTAGGTTTATAGTGATTAATGGTGCTAATTTAGTAAATTATTTGGAAAAAACGGTGGTTTGTAGAATTATTACGAAGATTTACTCATACTCATAATCCAATACATATTCCAGATCAGGAGCCTGCCCCATGCGGTTTACAAAGGTGCGGGCTTCAATTGGACGATCGTTTTCAAATTTTCGCTGAACCCTAAATAAAATAGTGTCGTTTTCGAGCACTTCTTTTTCTTCCACAACATGGTCGTTTTCATCGTATGTGATTACTGAAACAGAATTGTATTGGGCTCCTTTGAATTTAACATTTATTACTTGACCTTTGTCGTTGAAGATATTGGTAAACTCTTCCACTAGCCCGTTAGGATGGGTTTTTGTCCAGGAAACTATTTTATCGTTTTCAAATGTATAGCTTTCCTCAACAATAGTACCTGTTTCACTAGTAAATGATTTTTTGTTTATGAGGTTTCCATTTTCGTCAAAGCTATTTTCTTCGCTTGAAATAAGTTCACCGTATTCAAATTTTTCTTCTTTCAGCAAATTGCCTTTTTCGTCGTATTTTCTATGAGTGGCTTCGGTTATTTCGTCTTCATCCGGATCATTTGCTACAACAGAAACCAGCTTATCATTTTCATATTCGAAAGAGGTAATAATTTCAGAAGTGTCGGGATATACAATGGTTTCTTGTATTACACGATCATTGGCATCGTATTGAATGATGCTTTTTTCGCTCCAGCTATCTTCTTCGATATAATATTCGTTTTCAGTTTTCAGGCCTTTTTCGTTATACCTAATGATGTTTTTCTCAATAAGACCACCTTCCTGATCACGAATTTCGGACTGAATTACGTGACCTTCATTATTAAAATGTGTTTTAGAATGTAAGTATTTGCTATTTTCCATTCGCTCACCATTGCGCAGATCACTGCGAAAAATCTTTTCCAATTTAATATTTGTCATAGTCTCTTTGTCTGAATTTCAAATAAATTCCCGTATTTTTGTGTATTGGAAGTTAAGGCTTCCGACTCACAAAGTTAAAATAAATGATCATGATGTATAAAACGTTTTTACTAATGGCAATAATTTCTTTTTCGGGAATGCTTCACGGGCAGTCAATCGATTATCCTGAAACTCGCCGTGGCGAGCAGGTTGATGATTATTTTGGACACGAAATTGCAGATCCATATCGTTGGCTTGAAGATGAAAACTCGGATGAAACCCGACAGTGGATTACCAATGAGAATGAAATTACTTTTAAGTATTTGGAAGAGATTCCTTTTCGCAATAAACTTAGAGATCGGTTAGAGTCTCTTTGGAATTATGAAAAAATGGGCATTCCTCAAAAGTATGGTCCATGGATCATTTATTTTAAGAATTCCGGAATGCAAAATCAGAGTGTTTTGTATTGTAGAAAAGGCTATGATGGTGAGGAGAAATTATTATTGGATCCCAATACCCTGTCGGAAGATGGAACTACATCGCTGGCAACATATTCTGTTTCACATGATTATAAGTATTTTGCCTATGCCATTTCAAAAGGTGGAAGCGATTGGAATGAGATTTTTGTAATCAATATTGAAACGGGGGAGAAGTTGACCGATCATATAAAATGGGCAAAATTTAGTGGAATTTCTTGGTGTGGTAAAGGCTTTTATTATAGCTCTTATGATGTTGAAAATGAAGAGAAAGCATTGACTACAAAAAATGAGTATCATAAAGTGTATTACCATGAATTGGGCAATCCTCAGTCTAAAGATGAGTTGATTTATGAAAATAAAAAATATCCTTTGAGAAATTATGGTGCTTTTTGCGATAGAGATGAGAATTATTTATTTATTGCTGAAAGCGAAGGAACTAGTGGTAATCAGTTGTATTTTAAGTCTTTGAAGAGTAAAAAGTCTGATTTTATTCAATTGGCTTATGGCTTTGAATATGATTATGAAGTAGTAGCAGTAATTGAAAATGATTTTTATATTGTTACCAATGATGGCGCTGATAATAATAGATTGGTTAAGGTGAATGCAAATGCCCCTCTTAAAACAGATTGGCAAACAATTATTGATGAAAGAGAGTCTGTTTTGGAATCTGTTTCCTATATCAATGGATTATTTATTCTCAAATATCTTGAGCATGCGTCCAATAAACTTTATGTTTACAATACAGATGGAGAGTATAAGGGCGATATTGCGCTTCCTGGCTTGGGCTCGGTTGGAGGACCTTCGGGCGATAGAGATGAACCGGTATTTTTCTATTCATTCAGTAGCTATACTTATCCATCTGTGATTTATAAATATGATCTTGACACAAGAACACAAAAACAGTTTTTTGCCCCTTCTCTTGAATTTGATGGGGATGAATATGTTACCGAACAGGTTTTTTATCCTAGTAAAGATGGAACTGAAATTCCTATGTTCATTACTTATAAAAAAGGACTTGAATTGAATGGCTCCGCTCCTGTACTTTTGTATGGTTATGGTGGGTTTAATATCAGTCTGACCCCGTATTTTCGATTAACAGCGATTCCTTTTCTAGAAGCGGGTGGCATATATGCTGTAGCCAATTTGCGCGGAGGTGGAGAATATGGAAAAGAATGGCATGAGGCAGGTACCAAAGAGCGTAAGCAAAATGTTTTTGATGATTTTATTGCTGCAGCTGAGTATTTAATAGCAGAGAACTATGCTTCTCCAGAGAGAATTGCTATTCAGGGAGGCTCAAATGGTGGCTTGCTTGTTGGTGCGTGTATGACTCAGCGTCCAGATCTTTTCAAAGTTGCGCTCCCTGCAGTTGGCGTGCTAGATATGCTCCGCTTTCATAAATTTACCATTGGCTGGGCATGGACCGGAGATTATGGTTCTAGCGATGAGGCTGAAGGCTTTGATTACCTTATAAAATATAGTCCTCTGCATAATATTGAAGAAGGTGTGGAGTATCCGGCTACTCTTGTTACTACAGCTGATCACGATGATCGTGTAGTTCCTGCACATTCATTTAAGTTTATTTCTGAACTTCAATACAAGCATACAGGAGAGAATCCGGTGCTTATCCGCATTGAAACTATGGCTGGTCATGGAGCAGGAAAACCTACTTCAAAGCAGATTGATGAAGCCACCGATGTGATTTCTTTCATGATGTATAATCTGGGAATGTCTTACGATTTCTGATCTTGCATAAAACCTGTCAGGTTAGTGTGCAGACTATGCTAAAACCTGACAGGTTAAGCATTATACAGGTTCTACATAAACCTGACCTTTTTTGAATGCATCAATTTGGTATTGGTGCATTCCTTTTTTTAGATTTTCTGTTACAAAGCGATCGGAAAGCAGAAAGAGATTTCCGTCAGAATCAGATAATTTATGCAGTTTATGCTTGTGCAGTTTAGCTTCATCTGGGCTTAGAGGAGATACATATTTTAATTCTTTGATTTCTTCTTTTTTAAGATATGGATGTAAGGGCTCAAGGCTAAGTTGGCGACCGGGATTAATTCGTACCACTTCGCATTTTATGGTTTGTCCAGCCTTAAGATTATAATGATGATAAAAATTTGCGGGCAAAAATTGGAGTATTCCTTCTTCATCAACAAGAACTATTTGTTCTTCTCCATCTGCGTTTTTCTCAAAACGTAAGATTTTGAATGAATATGTCGCGCGCTCTTTATAGTTGAATTCATGATCTAGATCAGGGTCAAAAAGCAAGGGAATACCTTTACGAACAAATGCTACAGTAAGAAAAATTTCTTTCTTATCTTTTTTCGAAGGATGAACTTTAACAGGAATGATGTTTGAAAAACAGTCTTTTACAATGATATCTGTTTCTGTTTGCGTAGATGAGACAATATTTTGAACTGGAAATTCGTAAGATTTCATGTCTTTATAAATTGGATGCTCGGGTTCGATGAAAATTTTCCCACTGCAATTAATGCGATCTATACGCGCATTAATTTTCTTGCCGAGCTCGAAATTATATTCGGGATACATGCTTTTATCGAGCATGAACTTGTCTCCGCTTTCATGTTGAAAAAGGTAAAACCGATCAGCATCATTTAAGCTGATTTCTCGGAGCAATGAAATTTCTATATTTTGTCCTTCCTGATATTGCATGATCCAGTGCCACAAATATAACTTAAATACATTTGCAGATAAGTAGTAATTTTATGACTGAATTTATTAGTTTTGTAGCAATAAGAAAAATTATGAAGCAGGTTTTATTATTAATTTTTATTCTGATAGCCCATATTAGCTATGCACAGAAAGCAGATTCTTACAAAGAGTCAAGAGCATTGATGAATGATGGAGATATTTTGTTTGGGCAGGATCGTTTTGTTGATGCATTGGCAAAATATGAAAAAGCTTTTCATCTAGTTGAAAATAGTGATTCTGCTCACTTAAAAGCTGAATTATTGCTCGATATTGGTTTGGTATATGATTATATTGGTGATTTTGAGAAGTCTTTACAGTATTATCAGCGCTCCTTTCAGATTATGGATTCTCTCGATGATAAAATATATGTAGCAGCTATTCAAAACAATATTGGCACGGTGTTTTTTATGTGGGAAGAATATGATCAAGCTTTGCAGTATTATTTAGAGTCGCTTGAAGTTGAGAAAGAGATGGGAAACAAGCGTGGTATTGCCGATTCCTATCAAAATATCGGAACAGCATACAGAAATCTTAATAAACCTGACTCAGCTCTGCATTATTTTGATGAATCCCTAACCCTGTATCTTCAGCTTGAAGATAGCCTGAATATTGCCACAAACTATGTAAATCTGGCTAATTTATATGCTGACGATGAAGATTATCATAAAGCAATATTTTATGTTGAAAAAGCATATGATATTCAAACTCTGATTGATGATAAATATGGACTCGTTTATTCTCTAAATAATCTTGGACTATATTATTTAAAACTTTCCGATTACTCGACATCGAAGCAGTATTTTCTTAAATCAGTAAATGTCGCCGAAGATGTTAAGTCAATGTCGCAATTGCTTTTCTCGTACGAAAAGTTGTCTGAATTGAGCAGCATGACGGGAGACTATAAATCAGCCTATGAATATTTGTCCAATGCTGTATTATACAGAGATTCAGTTTTCAGTGCAGATGCACGTCGGCAAATGGCTGAAATGCAGACCCGATTTGAGGTGTCTAAAATGAATGATGAGATTAAAATTCAGCAGCTTACCATTCAACAGCAGGCGGCAGATCTGAAAAGAGCAAATCTAATCAGAGCTATCGTATTTATTGGGTTAATCCTGAGTATTCTTTTTAGTGCATTTTTGATTTGGATGTATTTTCAAAAAAGACGAGCATATCAGGTTTTGTTATTGCAAAATATAGAACTTGCACGATTGGAGCAAAGCGAGAAGGCTCATAATCCTACGAAGGTAAGTCTGGTGAAAGATATTCCCGACACCAAATATCAGAAGTCATCACTTACCGATGATCAAAAAGAAGCCATTTATGAGAAATTGCTTGAAATGATGGAGTATGGAAGAGTCTTTCTCAACCATGATCTTAGTGTTGAGGATCTTGCCGATAAGCTCGATACCAATCGTCGATATCTTTCTCAGGTCGTTAATGAACTTCACGGATCAAATTTCAGCACTTTTATCAATGAATATCGTGTAAAAGAAGCTCGCCGTTTGCTTTTGGATCCTGAAAAACACCATTTCTCTCTCGAAGGAATTGCTCATGCGGCTGGATTTAATTCAAGAATTTCATTCAATAACGCATTTAAGAAGATTACTGGTCTTACCCCTGCATATTTTCAAAAATCGAGTATGATTAAGGGGAAATAGCCTGATTCTTAATTTTTTATCAAATCTACAATTGTTGTTTTGAAAATTCAATTTCTGCAAATCTGTAAAGATTGCTGATTGAATACGGAATAGATTTGATAGTTGGATATATTTCTATGATTTTTGCTTTCGGTTATATCTAATCAAACTTAAAAATCATGAACAAAAAACTCTTTTTACTTGTTTTCTTAGTGATCCCACTTTTGGGCTTTTCACAAATGACTTCCCGGTGGCTGAATGATTATTCGGCCGGTGGAACGTATTATGATTTGAGCAGAATCGTAAAAACAGATAGCTATGGGAATGTGTACTCTGCAGCACAGATTGATAATGGTACTGATTTAGATATCTTTCTTATTAAGTACAATTCTGAAGGCACGCAGCAATGGACTCAAACATTTGACAATGGAGGCAATGATGAGGTCATAAATATGCATATCGATGCTGCTGATAATGTTTATATATCTGGTAATACAGAAATTGGGGGTAAAAATCAGTTATTGCTATTGAAGTATTTGCCTGATGGAACAATGCGTTGGAATGAAAATACATCTACAACTTCAGGTGTTTATGTAATGGCTTCCGATATGTCAGGGACAAATATTGTGCTTACCGGATATTATGCGTCTTCAGCAAGTGATCTGAATGTTACTACATTAAAGTATGATTCAACAGGTACACAAAGTTGGGTTAGTTCATACGACCAAAGTGCTGCTGTAACCACTGATCAGGAAAAAGGATTTGATGTTTGTGTTCATCAGCTTACCGGTGATATTTATGTAGTCGGTCAGGCCTATGTTTCAGGTCAGGTAGATGCTTTGATTTTGAAATATAATTCTTCTGGTGCACAGCAATGGGCGAGAACACGTGACTATAATTCAACTAATGATATTGCAATGGCGGTTTCGGTTGGTGGAGCAGCTGTGAATTTTGCTGTTTATATTACTACACAGTCTAGTGATTCGCCTGATAATAATATGGTTACATATAAATACAACTCAAACGGTGTTTATCAATGGGAATCTGCATATCAGATCGACGTTGTTTATAAGGCGTTCAATTATTTTGAAGGTAATGCAATTTATGCCTATGGGATTGATAATGCGGGATCTGTGACAGAAACAGGTTCTTTTCTCGTAAAGTATAATACTTCTGGTGCAGAGCAGTGGGACTTACAAACTTCTAGATCCTATTATAGCTGCACATCCTCATTCCCAATGGTTAATGTAAATGGATACATATATACATCTGATTATGGTGAGGTGAAGAAAATTAATGAAACAACTGGA
Organism: Bacteroidales bacterium; assembly: GCA_016937255.1. Lineage (GTDB taxonomy): Bacteria > Bacteroidota > Bacteroidia > Bacteroidales > DTU049 > BM518. The sequence goes on along the minus strand of JAFGWG010000081.1, from coordinate 5,935 downwards.
GTGGTTGAAGATTCATTGTATATAGCCAGTACAAATATTTATTGCTTTATTCCTGGAGCAAATGGTGTAATTGCAACAGGTTCTTCAAATAATGGTAGCTATTTCTATACTTTTGAAATTTGTACTCCCGTTTCAAGTCTGTCTGCAGGAAATGATACCTTATTGTGTCAATTCGACACCATTAACTTAAACGGAAGTGGAGCATCAACCTATCAATGGGCTTCGATTACTCCTGGCCTAACCATTTCGGGTGCAACAACTCAGAATCCGGAGGTCTATACCAGTAGTGCGTATGGGTATTATTATGCTAAAGTTTCTGGTTATGATATAAATGGCTGCCCACTTACAAATGATACGGTTCAAATAGAGGTATTACAAGGTCTTGATATAACTTCTAATGAGATTTTCTATCATACACCGATTGAATTTTGTTCTGGTGGTTATGTTCAGTTAAAAGTAGAAGATAAATTTAACGGAATTGCCGAGTATGACTGGTTCAAAGACGGTGTGTATACTGGAGTTTCTGATACCGTTTATACCGCTACGCAGGAAGGCAATTATTTCGTTCAGTACTATCATGCTGGAAGCGGTTGTATGAGAAATTCAGAGTCGGAAACGGTTTCATATATCACCACTCAAAGTGATGTTGATATTGGAAATGATACCAATATTTGCGCCAATGTGCCTTTCGAGATAAGTTCTGATATTCTTGGGCTTTATCAATGGAATACCGGCGATACATCACAAAGCATCAATGTGTCTGCACCAGGATCCTATATTGTAACCGTTACTGTGCCTGGATGTGCTGGAGCAGTGGATACTATGCAGGTTCTTAGTGTGTTGCAAAACCCAGTGGTAGATCTTGGACCAGATACTTCTTTTTGCTCAAATCAGCCCTATACCATAATTGCCGATGATAATCATAGCTCATTTCTCTGGTCGGATGGATCATCACTCACAAGCTTGGCGGCAAATCAAAGCGGTACTTATTGGTGTGAAGTTACAAACCCAAGTGGATGCACATATCGGGATTCGATTGACCTACTATATTCTCATTTTGGGTATTTAAGTGTTTTGCCTGACACAACAATCTGCTCTCCTTCAACGATCTCACTCAGACCGGAATATATAATGCATCAAACCGATTATTTCGATTTTAATGAAGATATTTCTTCGCATTCATATACACATTCATCTTATGTTTCTACTCCAACAACCACTTCAACGCAGTGTAATGGAAATTATTCACTCAATGTTGGTTATGCAAATGGCTCAACCGCATGGATAGAAATTACGGTTGCCGTTGAACCGGGTACTGATCAGATTATCTTAGAACCGATATTTAAATTTGTTTATAGCGGAACAGTGGATATTGAGATAGATGGAATAAACTTTGGATCCGTTCCGGCTAATGCTACCTGTAGCGGAGATTCTATGCTGTTTACAGGATTGTCTTCAGTAACTGCAGATGGCGAAGTGGTCTTGCATTTTGCCGATAATATGGCTGGCACTGACGTAAGTGGCTGTTTCAGAATTACTGAAATAACTGTTTATTCTCAGTTCACTCCTTCTTCTGGTTTTGGTTGGACTTCTTCGTCTGGTTTATATTCTTCCTCCAATTTTACCGATTCATATTATACTGTTGGTGCCGATGATTTTATTTTTACCTACACTGAAGGATCTTGTGTGATTTTTGATACTGCAAGTGTAGAAGTTGGTATGGTACAGCTGGGTGCCGATATTCATGCTTGTGTGGGCGATATTGTGACTATTGATGCCGGAACTGGATTCAGCGGATACAATTGGTCAACCGGTGAGATTAGCAGCAGTATAGAAGTTGTTTCTGGAGATGACTACTTGATTACAGCAACCGATGCGTCTTGTGGAACTACATACGATACCATTCATGTGTATTTTCATCAGCCGGCTATTCCTGCTTTGGGCTGTGATACTGATATGTGTGCCGGCGAAACACTTATGCTGGATGCAGGGTCTGCCAATGACTGGTTCTGGAGTACGGGTGCATCAACTCAGACCCTTTCTGTTACTACAGATGGTTCATATAGCGTAACCGTAACCGATACCTATGGCTGTCAAAATTCTGATACTCTTACTGTATCTTATCATGCAAACCCTTTTATTGATTTGGGTAGTGATTATGCAGCCTGCGATACCACCATACTTAATGCTGGATCTTTTGCAGGATACGACTGGAGTAATGGCTCTACTTCTGATACTGCATTAATTACAAGTACAGGTTCATATTCTGTAACGGTTTACAATGCCTATGGTTGCAGCGCCTCAGATACAATTGATGTAATTGTTGGTACTACCCCGGAGGCTGATATTAATTGGACTTATAGTGTTTATTCAAAATACAGCACTATAGATATCTGCGAATATGAAACACTGGTGCTTTATGGGCTGAATCCCGGCTGTTCTTATTTGTGGAGTACCGGAAGTGCCGGTGATACGATTCATGTTGTTAATAGTGGTGTTTATGGAATTACCGTAACTGACCCAACCGGTTATTGTGTTGATTACGATACGGTAAATGTTGTTGTGCATCCAAAACCTGTTTTTGATGTTATTACCGAGCAAGCTTCTTGCGGGGCAAGCGATGGAACAGCAGTAGTTGATATAATTTCTGCTGTTGGTCCTTACTCTTATAATTGGTCTGATGGGAGCTCTACCGATTCTATTTTCAATTTGCCAGTAGGCTCTTATTGGGTAATACTAAGAGATGGCTTTTATTGCCGTGATACTGTGTATTTTAGTGTTCAAAATCCAAACGCTCCTTCAGTGGCATTTAGTACTGATAGTGTTTCCTGCTTCAATTTTTGCGATGGTTATGCCGTTACAAATCTCACAGGAGGATCCTCTCCTTTTAGTTTTGTTTGGAGCAATGGTGATACAAGTTCGTATGCCGATACGCTTTGCGCAGGAACATATTATCTTACTGTTACCGATGCCGCAAATTGTGTTACCTATGATACTACAATTATCGAAGAGCCGCTTGAATTGACCATATTGACCTATTCTACAAATGAATCTGCATTTGGTTCAGGAGATGGTTCCGCTTGGGTGGATGTGTCAGGAGGTACTGCACCATATTTTTATTCTTGGTCCGGCAGCATAGCAACCACAGATAGTATTACAGGTCTTACCAGTGGCTGGTACTATGTTACGGTTACCGACGACAATGGTTGTTTAGTAATTGATTCTGTTGAGGTTGATTTCACAACTTCTCTTGAAGATTTTAATGATCTGGTACAGATTTATCCAAATCCAGTGAGCGATGGTCATGTATTCATTCAGAAACCCGGCGGCGTTGAAATCATTTCCGTTATGATTTTTGATGCGGGTGGACGCTTAACCATTGCGCAATTTGAAGATGAGTGCATCTTTGTTGATAAACTTGCTTCAGGTATGCATATTATGCAAATTAACTGGTCAAATGATCAGCGAACGCAGCATAAATTGATTATTGAATAAAAATAGAAAGCCTCTGATTTTCAGGGGCTTTTTTATGAGTTTTATGTTACGACTCCCTTACAAAGTGTGGCATCTCATTGGGTAAAACGATAGAAAGCTCAACCAGTCCGGCTACTATTCCGTTTTCATACCACGGCGTTTGGTGTATGAGTTTTTTGACTCCGGCTTTTTCAATGGTATATGAGTTTGACGAATTTCCAGCAATCATTTGCCGTATCATGTCCGAGGCGCGCTCGCCGTGAAATTCATACAGCGACCGGCCAATTAGTGAATCACCGTATTTGGCAAATGTTTGTGCCGAGCGATCGTTCATATATACAATGATGCCTTCTGTATCGCAAACCGTTACCGCAAAAGGCAATTCCTTAACCCATTCAAATCCGCTTTTTGTGTTCATGATGGTTTTTAGCTCACAAAGAAAACGTTTTTGGCTCAGATTGCGTATTTTTTGAGCTTGAAGCTTTTGTAGTGATAATTTTTATAGTGTTGAAGTTATTGGTTTATCAGTAATGCTGAATTACTAAAGCTCATAGTGAAATTAGTCATAATGAAATCGGCACTTGGCAATTAATATTTCATCGTCCTTTACTTTATATATCAATCGATGTTCTCCGTCAATACGCCTGTACCCGAAACCGGTGTACTGAAATTTTAAAGGTTCCGGTTTACCTTTCCCCGAAAAAGGTTGCCTTGAAATATCTTTTAGCAACTCATTGATTCTCTTGACATATTTTTTATTGTGCTTTTGCCAATACAAATAGTCTTCCCATGATTCATCAACAAAGATGTATTTCATTCTTCAATAAGATCTTTTGAATACGAATCACCTTTTGATAATTTCTCAATGGCTGAATCTAAACGCTCTTGATTTGCTTTGCTTGATATTTCATGATTCGTTGCCTGTAGTGAATTGTATTCAGCAAGTGAAATTATGACAACTCCCCGATCTTTGCCTCGGTTAATTATCAATGTTTCAAAGTTTTCAGTAACTCTGTCCAGATATCTTTTGATATCTTTTCTAAAGTCGGATATTGATGCTGATAACATGATTTTGTGATTTTAAGTACATAATATTGTACAAATATACGTACAAAATAGCAAAAATGCAAGTTTTTCTTATAGTTTTTGAATGTGTCTTGTCGATAAGTGTATGCAAATAAAGTGATTATAAGCTAAGGAGTTATCAGGTCGTTACCGTAAAAGGCAATTACTTTACCCATGCGAAGCCGTTTTTTGTGTTACTGGTATTGATTTATTTCTTAAAAGTGTGCTTTTCTTTATTTGTCAATATGCCTTCATTATAGTACATGTCAATGGTTTTTAAGCCGCTTGAATCCCAATATTCCCAGTGTCCATCAGGTAATCCATTTGTAATATGAACAGATCCTTTTAATTGAGCATTATTATGGTAGAATTTGCAATCGCCTGAAAATCTTTTTTTCGAATGAAGTTCACAATCACTTACATAATAAATTCCATTTTCTTCATATACAATTTCAGATAGAACAATTTCATCGATGTCTTTTTCCCGCTTTCGTTCACATGAGAATGAGATTAGTATAAGGCCAATCAATAATAATTGAATTAATCTTTTTATAATTCTCATAATTGTAAGTTTTTATACAGCAAATGATATTATCAATGCAAAAATAGAAATTTAATAATTGTACTTTGTACTGGGGTATGTACAGGGTTGTTTTTTGCTTTTACAGGGTCATTCTCTGGCTTTTTTAGCTATGTATGGCTATCCCTATCGCAAATATTCTTTAAATTATCCATGTTCAAAGTTGATGATTTTTTGGGCTAATGTATTAAGGGCATTTACTAAAACATCAAACCAAATCCTTTGTCTTTCGACTTAAACTTTTTTATTTCGGCTTTATAAAACTTAATCTGCTGGCTACAGATAAATTCTCTGAAAATAGAAATGTCTTCAAGTTCCTCCGTTTTATTTAATGCTTCTATATATTCTGCCCGATCTTCTGTAAATATTTTAATTAATGGTTCATTATGATACATCTGTATATAATTCATCATTAATCTGGAAGTTCTGCCGTTTCCGTCGCCAAACGGATGAATGTTTACTAAATTATAGTGAATATCAGCTGAGAGTTTAAGGATCTCATTATCAAAAACTTTATCCAGTCTCTGATTCATGTTTTCAACAAGCTGAGCCAAAAGATTCTCAACTTTTGAATAATCAGGAAAATACTTTTTGTCCACATAAACCTGAGCTTTTCGTAAATCACCTGCGGAGGTATCGAATGTGACGGGTATTGTATTTACAATTCCACCGGTGTTTTTCATTACCAGCCCGGCAACTTGTTTTATTAAATCAATACTTATCTTTTTCTTCCCTAAATTCAACAAATAAATGCAACTTTTTAGAGGAGTAAAAGATTAACATTTTTCAAGACAAAGGAGAAAGAAAAAACTCTTT
>JAFGWG010000080.1 GCA_016937255.1 Bacteroidales bacterium | reverse complement strand
TTTGGGTTAGAGAGTGGAGGAGGAAACCATATATTAGACATATATTTACAACTATCTTATATGAGCTTCACCATTAAAAATATTGAATTCATCAATATTATTGTATTGATTAATAGAAATTATTTTAATTTTGATGATTGATTAAACCACATAATATTAAAACCATGAAAAAATCCAAATTTTTAGTTGCAGCAGTCCTATTTGCCACTTTATTTGCGTGTAGTGGGGGTTCTGAAAAGTCAGAGAATAATGAAAATTCAGACACAACCAAAACCGAAGATCTTGTTGAAAATGACGGAGCAATAGATCCGTTTAAAGATTTTCCAAAAGATAAAATCACGGCAAATGCTGGCGATTATGTACTAACCCCATCTGTAAATTGGCAAAGAGATGCAACAGAGCAAGGTTATGAAAAAGTAACTTTCATTTTCTACAAAGCAACTTTGGCTGGTGTTGGAGATGAATACAGTAAAGTCGACTTTTTAGGTGAAAAAGGCGTGGAAATTCCAAATTACATGATTATTCCCATTAAAGCCGAACAAACCGCAAAGGAGGGCGACATAATTCTGACTTGGTGGCAATCTGGTAGTGGAATGGAGAGAGCAATTGTTACCGATGCCTCTGATCCTAAAGCTCCATTTGTAAATTATATTGATATTGACTGGGATAACCCTGCAAAGAATAAAGAGGGTGTTGGAATTGGACAACAAACCGAGCAAATTGAAGAAAGCACATTTCATGTGATTTCCAGTAAATGGCAACCAGGAACTAGTGTTGCTGTAAAAGATGGCAAAGAGTATAAACTGAATACTATTGTAAAAGTAAGCGGTGATAAGGTGCTAACAATTGGTTTTGCTGGTAAAATGAACATATATAATAAAGACGAATGTACTCCTCTTGAAGTTAAGCCGAATGTTAAGGCTGGCGATGAAGTACAGGCTCCTTGGTCTTCTGGAAAATTTATAAATACAAAAGTTATTAAAGTTGACCAGAAATTTGGTCGCGTATGGTGCGAAGATCCATATTCAGACGACGCAATGGTCGTTCCTTTTGGTGATATTACCACTGGCCTAGATATAAAATAAGCAGAAAAATTTCTTATAATAAGCCGCTTTTTCGAGAGAAGGAGTGGCTTATATTGTTTTAAATAATTAGAAATTGATGAAGCACGTAATGATGTTTTTGAAAGTCAAATTCTTTCATATTGCGGGAATTAGCATTCAGAGCGATTGTGAGAACGAGGACGAAGAAAAATAGAGCAAGAATTCCGCTCTCGCTCTGCCTTGAGTTTGAGTGCGAGTGTGAAGAAAAACAGTGTAAGTATTTTGCGCTCTCACGCTCTGTGTTCCGAGTGCGAGTGTGAAGAAAAGAAAAAGCGAGAATTTTATTCTCGCTTTTTCTTTAGTAGCGGGGGCAGGACTCGAACCTACGACCTTCGGGTTATGAGCCCGACGAGCTGCCACTGCTCCACCCCGCAATATATTTTAGATTGTCTATCTTTGCAATCGGACTGCAAATGTATAAACTTTTTTTCATCCGACAAAATAATCATGCATAAATCGGGATTTGTAAATATTATTGGAAACCCAAACGTTGGGAAATCAACACTGACAAACGCTTTAATAGGGGAGAGGATTTCGATTGTGTCTCCAAAAGCGCAAACTACGCGCCAGCGCGTTCTTGGATTTTTGAATAGTGATGATTATCAGATCATTTTCTCTGATACACCTGGTTATATCAACAAAGTATCTTATTCTTTGCATCAAAAAATGCTTGATTATATTGGGGATGCTTTTGTTGATGCCGACGTACTTGTTTTAATGATGGAAAGTGGCCAACTCAGTATTAATGAAGAGCTAAAAGAAAAAGTTAATAATCTGAATGTTCCTCTTCTGCTTGTGATCAATAAAATTGATTTGAGTAACCAGGAAAATGTTGCAGGAGAAATAGAGCAATGCCAGCAAATGTTTCCAAAAGCAAAAATTTTTCCGGCAAGTGCACTACACAATTTCAATATTGATCAGGTGCGCGATGAAATAATTGAACTATGCCCAGAGCATCCACCTTATTATCCAAAAGATATCATTAGCGATCGTTATTTGAGATTTTTTGTGTCAGAAATGATTCGGGAACAGATCTTTCATCAGTTTCAAAAGGAAATTCCTTATCATACAGAGGTGGTTATCACTTATTTTAAGGAGGAGGAAGAAATTCCAAAGATTGGAGCGGTTGTGTATGTAAGTCGTAATAGTCAAAAAGTAATTTTGCTTGGCAAGGGTGGTTCTGCCATTAAAAGACTGGGAATGGAAGCCCGCAAAAGCATAGAAGAATTTTTGGGACAGCACATTTTTCTTGATATTACAATTAAAGTCAACGAAAACTGGCGAAATGACCCGAATAAATTAAAGAATCTAGGATATTAGGAGGTGAATAAATGAGTAATATACTTGCAATAGTTGGAAGACCCAATGTTGGGAAATCCACTTTTTTTAACAGACTGGCGGGGCAACGAAGTGCCATTGAAGAACCTACCAGCGGTGTAACACGTGATAGGCATTATGGAAAATCAGATTGGAACGGGGCATATTTTTCAATTATTGATACTGGTGGGTATGTAAATGCAAGCGACGATATTTTTGAAGCAGAAATTAAAAAACAAGTATTCGTTGCGTTGGAAGAAGCTGATGTGATTTTGTTTATGGTAGATATCACCGAGGGTATTACCCCTATGGATCAAGATGTAGCTCAATTGCTTAGAAAAGCGAAAAAACCCGTATTAATTGCTGTGAACAAAGCAGATAATCATAATTTGCAGAATCTATATTCTGAATTTTATGCTCTTGGTTTTGATCATGTTTATCCTATTTCTGCCGTAAATGGTAGTGGCACAGGCGAATTATTGGATGATTTGGTTACTCATTTCGAAAAAGCTGAAGAAAAAGCAGAATCTGAATATCCTAAGGTTTCTATTGTTGGTCGGCCAAATGCAGGAAAATCAAGTATTCTGAATACTTTGATGGAAGAAGATCGTTTTATTGTTACCCCAATGGCTGGCACAACTCGTGATTCTGTATATACTCATTTTAACAAATTTGGATACGAATTTGACATGGTGGATACTGCCGGAATTCGTAAAAAGACAAAGGTTTATGATGATATTGAGTTTTTCTCTATCGTTCGATCTGTTAGAGCAATAGAAAATAGCGATATTTGTGTTTTGGTTATAGATGCCACCAGAGGTATTGAAGCACAGGATCTCCATATTTTGGGTATGATTGTGCAAAATAATAAGGGCTTGGTTATAGTAGTAAATAAGTGGGATTTGGTTGAAAAAGATCATAAAACCATGGATTCGTTCAGAGAAAAAATTCTTGAACGCATTGCTCCAACATACGATGTGCCGATGATATTTACTTCTGCAACAGAGAAAATCAGAGTTTTGAAAATTTTGGAAAGCATTAAAGAGGTTCATGAAAATCGTAGTAAAAGAATTACCACTTCTAAGCTGAACAATGTTTTGTTAGAGATTTTTAATCAGAATCCGCCACCCATGTATAAAGGAAAAAGGGTTAAAATAAAATATATTACTCAGCTTAAACTGGCGTATCCTGCCTTTGTTATTTTTTGTAATTCACCTCAATATGTGAAAGATGCTTACAAAAGATATGCAGAACGCCAGATTCGCAATGAATTTGGATTCACTGGAGCCACTATCAAATTATATTTCAGAGAGAAATAATATGCGAATAGATAAGTTTTTGTGGACTGTTCGGGTGTATAAAACTCGCAGTATGGCATCAGAGGCTATTCGAAATGGTCGAGTAAGCATTGATGATAATGAGGTAAAAGCTTCTCGTGAAGTGAAAATTGGCGAGAGAATTTGCATTCGCTTGCATGCATTTACCAAAACTATTGAAATTAAAGACCTTCCAAAGTCAAGAATGGGTGCAAAGCTGGTGGAAAACTATATTATAGACCACACCCCTGATTCGGAATACCAAAAATTGCAAATAACTAGAGAAAAGCTGGTTTTTCAACGCCCGAAAGGATTGGGCAGGCCAACCAAGAAAGAGCGCAGAGATCTAGATGGATTTATGGATGATTAAATTGCTAATTGCTACCCAAATCTTCAATACTATTCGAAATCTTTTCTTTCATTTTTTCTAGATGAGAACACGCATCTTCTAGCTTAGCTTTTTCTTCTGCACTTACACCTTTCATCTTGGTCTTTAGAATAGATTGTTGCTTGTCTATTTGATTAAGAATTAGCATTTTATGTTCTATTTCCCCAGATTTTATTGCTTTGTCAAACACCATTTCTTCTGGATTGATATCCGGGTCTGCAGCAGAAATATTGCTTGGAATAAAAGTTTGATCTGTCACATTTTTGTGATTGATAAAACCGGGAGATACTATTTCAATACGCTTAGCATGCAGTGCGTCTATAACGTGTGCCTTTAGTAGTGATCGACTTGTAAAGTATTTGCTGTTGTCTTGAAGAAATCCATGAATTCTGTATGAAATTGAGAAATCACCAATGTCCATTATAAACACATACGGATCTTTCAACCCACATTTTGTAGCACCGTCAATTAAAGCCTCTTCAATATGAGCCCGGGGAATATCGTATCCTAGCGAAACATCAGCATGTACAACAAGATTGCTGTGGCGATATATTTTTACGCTTTGCCCAATGATATAGAGATTTGGGATAGTAACCAAGTTGCTGTCTTCCAGTTGCATCTCTGTGTGAAACATTCTTCGTTGTGTTATTCTGCCCTGCCATTCGCCAATTTTTACCAGATCGCCATTTTTATAACGTTTCATGGAGTTATTCATGAACCCGGCAATAATATTTCCCAAAAGAGTGGTTGAACTTAATGCAATTCCGGCACTGATTATAATAGCCAGAAAACTAATTATTTCTCCCTTGAGTTCATTCTCTATTGGCAAAGAAAGAATCAGAAAAATTATCGAAATTAACACAATGCCTATGGCAACAGTGTTTTTAATGAAACCGCCAGATAATTTACCACTTTTTGTTCGACCTAAAATGCGAGCGTTCAAAATGAGCAACAAAATCATAATGAAGACTATCGCTGCAGTGTCTATTAACTGATATAGGTATTCGGTTATTATGGTCATGTTTATCACCAAACAAACTTAAACTTTTTTCTCGAATTGTCAAAGAAATGCAATATGGTCGTATTTTTGTGTGTTATTCTAAAAAAGTATCTTATGAAGAATCAATTCATATCAACAACAGCATTCTTTCTGGCTTTCATTTTGAGCCTGTCTTCATTATATGCGCAGGAAACATTTACAGATGGCAGAGATGGAACCACATACAATATTATCACCATTGGTAGTCAGAAATGGATGGGTGAAAACTTGAAATATAAAACGGAAACAGGATGCTGGGATCCCGAAGGTGCTCCAGAATTGCGAAATAATTACGGATGTTTGTATTCTTTTGAAGTGGCTAAAAATGTTTGCCCCATAGGTTGGCACTTGCCCACAAGTCAGGAATTTAGTGAATTGGCAGTATATTTAGGCGGAGTAGAAACAGCGGGAAACAAACTAAAAGAAAAGGGAGTAGATCATTGGTCTGAAACAAATTTATCGGTAACAAACTCAAGTGGTTTTTCTGCACGTGGTTCAGGAAACCGGTGGGATTCTGATGATTATGATGAGGTTGGAGAATGGGTTTCTTTCTGGACAACGAGCACTTTCTACGATTCTGAGCTTGAGGAAGTTTATGTCTTTGGGTGGACACTTTATTCTGATGAGAGTGAGTTTGAAAAAGAGCCGGAAGACCCAACCATGGGTCTAAGTGTGCGATGTATTATGGATTAAGCAGAAAAACGCAAATCCAATTCTTTTTTGATAACAGTCATTTTTTCAAATATTTTTTCAACTTTATCAAAGTCAAATAGCCAGTCTTGTAATACGTAAATTCCTATTACAGAGTGAAAATCAATGGATTTTACAAAATCTAATGAAATAGAATTAAGACCAAAAACCAATCTTTGATCGATTTTGAATAATTCAAGCACTTCATTTTGAACAGTTTGGGAAAGAAAAACCTGCGACAAAATCAAAGGGTCTGAAGTTTCTGACGTCATTTTTCGATCTATAAAAATATTTCCAGAATTGCGTTTTCCCGACAGTGAAAAACGATCTAAAAAATCGCGTTTCTTTGCTGTAAATGTAGCTTGCTTATCCAGATTACACGAAAAGAAGATGCCGGCAAAAAGACCTGTTTTCAAGACGTTTAAAGGATCTTTGGATAAGGCAAATACAAGATCGTTTTTGTCGTATATATCAACAGTTCTTTTATGTTGACCATAACGACGGTTGAGATAACCCGTAGGGGCTTCTTCTGTAAAACTTATGGTTCGGTTTGTTTTATTTGCAAACTCTTGGAGTAACTCAATTGAACTTTTTTCTTCACTCATTATTCTTTGGAAATATCCATATTATAAAAAAACTCTGCCGTAAAATACGAATTTATTTGACTGTAGAAGTCTATCAGCAATTTGCTTTTCTTCTTCAGGCGAGGGTATTCCTTGAGTAGATCTAAAAATGATTGTCTTGGTAAAAACATGTTTTTAGCAAAGGAATTGAAATCATTTTCCATATCGGATGTGGCATACTGATTAATGAAGCCTAATGAATTCAAGGTATCAGAAAAGTATTCAGAGTTTTTGTTAGTTTTTAAAGCAGCAACTCCTCCGTCGCCATATTCAACGCCAGGATCATTGCAGGCCAACCATGCTTCTTCGTCAAAAAGTGTTTTATATTTTCTCAATAATATGCTCGAGAATTCTGCATGAAAAACACGTTCTATATAGGCGTTGTCATAGCCCCGACTCAGTCCCTTATTGGTTAAATACACGTTTTTATTGGAATTGGTTCCTCCATAATTGGTTTCATAAAAAGTAAGGGTGTGCACTACATATACAATTTCTAAGTCATTTCTAAGCATCTCGGATGGATACTTCTCTAAACATGCAATTACGAGTTTTTCTGTTCTTTCATATTCATCCGGGTCCATTGGTTTATATTTTCCATTAATTCTTTCGCTATACCAAGATTCTGGGAAAATACGTTCGTGAATAGGGAAGATTATTTTCACTCCGCTAGGCTTGTGAATTATGGTTTTTTGAGCACTGGTTGATACAGAAAAGCCTAATAACAGAATAGCGAAAAGTGACAGAAAAAAGGTTTTCATGATATTGGTTTTATTTTGGAAACACCATTATTGTGCCGAAGTTATATGTAAAGATAGAATTTTATTCTTTTATAAATACTTGTATATCATCAACAAATAATACAGCATTATTATCTTGTGCAGCAGCAGTTACACCAAATTCGATGTTTGTGTAAATTCCTTTTGTGCCCTGCTGAAAATACAGGATGTCTTTTGGAAGTGTTTGCCACTCATCCTGTTCAATAATCAGCTGGTCGTTCTGCCAGACTTTAACATAGCCTTTTTTTCGTTGAGATAATTTGACTTCAAAGCATACATTTACCCATTGGTTTCTTGGAAAATCAATAGCGGTAGTTTCAGGTTGTAGAATGTCAGGGTTTAAGTATTTATGCTCCACACGGAGTTGATTTTCAACAAGAACGAGCCTCATTCCCGGCCCAGCTCCTATCTGAGTGTTTTCTTCTAAGTCGAAAATGAATAGCCATTCGAGATTTTGATTTCCTTCAAGGTAATACCATGCGTCCATTACAAAAACGGTCCCTTCTTGAAAAGCCATTTTGTTTTTACAGATACTTGCTTTTGATACGATTCCATCTTCTGTATTTACTCCAAAACAACGGATGCTGTATTTACCACTATGGCTTTGATTACTATCAAGTACAACACTATTGCTATCATAAGTTAATTGATAAAAGGACCACAAGGAGTTGTCATTAGGCATTAATTCTTCCTGAGAGGCATATGATTCAAAATCATCAGCAAAATTATCCGGTCGATCATTAAACCGATTCTTACTACAAGCAGAAATCAATATCAGAAAGCCTAGAAAAAATAATTGCTGTTTCATGATGCTAAAATTTGTATCCATAAGTTATCCCTCCCCAGTTTTGAACCTGAAAATCTACTAAATATGAAATAAGCGGTGTATAGGCAATGCGCCAGTAATGTTTTTGTTCGGGGTTTTGCCATTTATATCCTACCGATAATGGCATCAAAACAAATGCTTTTCCTTTGGTTGTTAAGGTAATGGTCTGGCCAATTCCAAAATCAACTTTATGTAAACCTTTCCCCCAGACCCCATGTACCATGACTGGGAAAATCAGAGCAACGCCATTGTTTTTATCTATGGGTACAAAACTGAATGCGTTTCGCATAAAGAAGGATGTATTATTTGTGTTTGCAAACTCCCATTCATAACTAAATGATGCTAACCCCCCTACACCGCCTAATTCGAGTGAAAGGAATTTCGTGTTCTTATTGTCCTGCGCAAATGAGGTAGTATTGATCAGCACAAGGATTATCGCATACATTAAAACAAACTTTTTCATGAGAAGTCGCTAAAGTCTTTTAATATTGTTCCTTTAAAGTCAGATTCAAACACATCGTTTTTATAGAGTTGATGCCCCTTCTTTTTTACTATGATTAAAGTAAGCACTACTTTCTTTACATCACCACCCTCCACAGTATGTTTTTCGAGCTCTTCAGCACTAATGTCTATATTGGCAGATACCGCAAGACTTACCGCACTTAGAATTTTTCGTGCTTTTATTCTTCGGAAACTCATCATCATGGCTTCCATAAATGTGATTTTTGCTCCTTGTATTCTGGCCATAACCCAATGTGGAATGGGTAGAATAATAAATGCTGCACTGATGACCACGGCAACAATTATCATAATAAGGAAATCTGGAGGGATGCTCATAACAATCTAAAACAAAGATAGCCAATTATTGTATTATAATAACCGGTGTTTTTAACGAATAAAGAAAAGCAGTGTTTTCAGAAATTTCCTTATACAGAATACGGAGCGATATTCACGCAGAATTAAAAATAGAAAGAAAGAACTGCTTCATGGGTTCCACCCGATGCATTTGTGAGCTTTGAAACGGTGTAGTCGTAACTGTAGCCATACTGAAATTTGCCTGTGCGAGCTCCGGCATTCATAATAATTGCATCACTATTGTTTTCGTTGAAACGATAGTGGAAGCCGGCATAAAGAAAATTCCATGATATATTGGATCCGGCAAAATAATAGGTTCCCAAATCATTATTGAAAATATAGACAATAGGAGAAACTGAAAACCCGGTGTTTTTTTCACCTTTCATCATCCATAGGTTGTAGCCGGCAAAAAAACTATACGATCTATTACGACGACTGTCTGAAATTAAGCCGATTTCAGGTTGGTTTAGATGAAAAACAGAGGCTCCTAAACTCCATTTCTTAAAATCAGCAGCCACAGAAAAGCTTAGATCGAAATAATTGCGGTCGGTGTTTGTAATATCGCTGTTGGTTGTATATGTAAAGCCGTATTGCGGATTGATTTGGCTGTCGAAAATCAGATTTTCTGTGTTGAGATGCAAATGACCAAATGCAAGTTTTGTAGCAACCCTTAATGTGAGTTTTTCATTTATTTCTTCTTTGTAGCTGTAAATTCCGTTCAGGCTCCACTCGACAATAGTTCCATCGGCTGCATTATCATACAGAAAATAGCCTCCGACTCCGCCGTGAAGTTTTTCGGCTGATTTGTCAAATTCTGCCACGCCGGTAATATAAGTTCCGCTGAGGCTGGGCCACTGGTTCCGAAAAAATAAGCTTGCTCTTGCGTCTTCAGAATTACCGACCAACGCCGGACATGTCCACCACGCATTGGATGAAACATTGGAAGCCGGAAAATCCTGTGCATTGGCTGAATAAATAAGGCTAAATAATAAAAAGAATCCAATAATTAATTTCATATGCAAATATTTATACAAATTTACGAAAAAACCTGGAAATAAAAAACATTATTCCATCGGTTAATCTATAAAACAAATATAGCCAATAAAGCAATTATAATGACAAGTGTAATTAAGCTGGCAAAAAGTGTTACACGTTCTCTTCTTTTGATGAATTCACGGTGTTCTTCCATCCGCTGTTTTTGAAGAGCCCTATCTTTTGGGGTCATTTTTAAAACCTTATCGCTTTTTTTGTAATGAACTGATTTACGACTTAATCTTGATTTTGTGGCGTTTTTCTTAAGCTCCAGGAGTTGCTTATATTTATTATTCAGATCTTTGCCGCTGCCCATCATAATTGCAAATATTTTATATAACGCATATAATAACAGGTGGTTACTTTCTTTCTCAATGCTGTTTGTGAACAAAAACTTATTTCAAATGCTTTCTAGCAATTATAGTAAAAACCAAAAGCATAAGGCATATAGCCATAAGTCCAAAAAGAACATAAAACTCATCTTCCATAACCCACCCGCCGAATTCTTTAACAAGTTCGAGCATGATATAGAAGATTCCTGTTTTAGCAAGAATAAGCAGAATGAAATTTGCAAACCATGCTCCTCTAGAAAAGCGAAAAAAGAAGATTCCAGATAGCCAGAACAGGATTCCGGGAACTAGCAATAATGACCCTTGTGCAGAATCGCCGTCAGTAAGAAATGAAATGGATAAAAGTATCAGTGCCGTTCCCATTATGATTTCTATAATTCCTGTGGCTTTAGCCAATCCTGGTGATTTGGTTTTCATAGTAATGTTTATTGATTATCAATATGTAAAGATATATTTTTTAACGATTTATTTGGTGAAAATGCCTGTTTTAAAAAATCTCATTCTTCTCCTTTTTGTGGGGAAAAGCATTCATGATCTTTTCTACAGTGGGTTTATCAACACGAATACAATTCTCAATAATTTCTCGGTCAACTTTTCCGTTGGTGGATGACAGCCGATTTTCAAACAATTGATAAACTTACTTCCAAAAGATAAGTTTGACCTATTGGTCCGGCAGTTTGATTCAGATCGTTATTATAAAACATCCACCTCGTGGGATCAACTTCTTACAATGCTGTTTGGCATCCTAAGTCGTTGCGATTCGATGGTAGAAGTTTGCGATGGGATGCAAGCTTTACAAGGGAAATTGAATTATTTTGGCATGGACAGTTCTCCAGCTAAAAGCACTGCCGGAGATGGATTGCGAAACAGGCCGAATGATTTCTTCATGGCTTTTTATTTTGTACTTCTTGAACAGTTTAGCTCACTTTTGGCGGTCAGCCGAATTAAACACGTATCGTTTGAGCAATTTTATATTTTCGACTCAACCACAGTGCGGCTGTTTTCTGACATTATGAAAGGTATAGGGCGCAATCCAAAAAACGACGAAAAAAAGAAGGGTGGGTTGAAGGTTCATATGTTGATAGATGCTCATGCCAATGCAGCAAAATTCGTGAAGATAAGTGAGGCAAAGTTAAATGATAAAAATTTCCTCAAATACTTGATACTTCCGCCTCATAGCATGATCGTTTTCGACAAGGCATACAATCACTACTTACAGTTTGCAGAATGGACACAACGGAATGTGAATTTTGTTTGTCGGCTTAAAAGCAATGCTATTTACGAGGTGCAAGAGGTGCTGTTTGAGCAAACACTAAACGGCAAAGAATCTGGTGTGATGAAAGAGGAACATATCCACCTGAAATACAAAGAAAAAAAAGTTCAAAAAACACTTTGCTTACGGAAAGTAACCTACAGGGACGAAAAAGGACAGGTATATCAATTCATTACCAATAATTTTGAAATTAGTAACGAAGAAGTTGCTTTCTTGTACAAACAGCGCTGGAATATAGAATTGATATTCAAAAAAATCAAACAGAATTTTCAGGTACACTATTTTTATTCTGAAACAGAAAACGGCATTAAAACACAAGCTTGGATTACCCTAATTGCTCATTTGCTTCTCACAGCACTTAAAGCAATGACAAAGTCCACCAAAGCATTTTCTACAATTGCCGCATTGGTTCGCATGCATTTAATCAGCCATCTTGATGGTTTTTGGGTGATTGAAAACTGAAGAAGAACTTACACAAAAAGAAGTAAGTCTCGAAACAAAAGTCCTACACCACAACTTAGCCTGTTCTGAAAAAGCAAGGGGGTGAGTTTTCTAATTATGGTGAATCGAATGTATATCATGTTGTAATACTGCTATTTACAATTGAGGAATATTCAGTTTCGTCGGTTTTTAGTGATAAAATAATGTTAAAATAATTTGTTTTATTAAAAATATTTATAATTATGAAGAAGATTTTATTTGTTTCGTTTTTTTGTTTACTTGCAAGCCAATGTTTTTCGCAAATTTATGCACCCGACTCTGCAGCAACATGGAGCATTGTGGAAGAATACTCTCAAGGTCTTGATGAGTATTATTTTCACACCTTGCCATATAATGATGACACATTAATTGGAGGTTTTGCTTATTCTAAACTATATGAACTGCCCGGTACTTATCCCGGAAACTATAAAGGAGCTTATAGAGTTGATACAACTGGAAAGGTATTATTTATACCCACGAATGACACAAGTGAAGTTTTGCTTCGGGATTTTGGTGTAGTGCCAGGAGATACTGTTAATGACATTTATCTCGGCTTCAGTGGATATACTTCGCATCATGGATCTCCTAGCGAAGTATTAATCGATTGTGTAGTTGATTCTATAGCATATTTTGATGTTGGTCCACATTCTCTAAAAGCAGTATATTTATCTGTTGACTCAAGTACTTCTCCAACATGTTATCAAAATGATTTGTTTTGGATAGAGATTATTGGCAACCCTATAGGAGGAATTTTTAATCTTTTACATTTAGATGGTGCAATACCAGTTGATATGTATGGGCTATGGTGTATGTCTTATCAAGATACAATTTATTCAGGAGGGCCATTTTTTATTTATTATGATCCGCATTTTTCATATTATGCTGGCACCTGTACTGTTCCAACCAGTGTTGATAATAATTATAATAATTTATCATTTTCCTTATATCCAAACCCAGTGGCTGAAAAGCTTTTTATTAAATCAGGTTTGAAAACTTCCTGCTACATTACTATTAAATCGATGTCTTCAGAGAATTTACTAGTATATAAAAATGTAGATATTGACAAGATATTTGAACTTGACGTTAGTAATTTTAAGCAGGGTGTATATTTACTATCAATATATACTGATAATAGCATCACACCCATAATGTTTGTTAAACAATAAAAAAATCAAAAAAACGAAAAAGATAATTCTAGTTCTTTTTATTGCACTAATTCATATTTGTGTAAGTGCTCAAATTAATCACAATCCGGTCTTCTTTTGCGATAGTGTTTCAATTGAAGAAATATCAGCCGAAATGAATGTATATTTTGATAGTTTATATAACATTTATGGCGATTCGATATATGAGGGAGAAGGGTCAGAATATAATGACTACATGCGCTTTATGAACTTCTATGAGCCAAGACTTTCAACTAATATCGGGTTTGAAGAGTATTTTATGTCATTCACAAATCAACCAATACCTCAAGCCCTACAAACAAATTGGAATGATATTGGTCCAGACAATTCTCTTTCAACTGGTATTGGTCCAACCGAATTTATTTCCATTTTCGATAATGGAACTCCAATATTATGCAATTATATGCTTACCGGGTCATTGACAGGTGGACTGTTTTATTCTGATGATGCTGGATCAACCTGGAATCCAGCTGGATCTGATACGTAATGGAGTCGATCGGGATGTAGTCATGCAATATTTAGCGTGAACGATAAAGATACTTGGTATGCATCTACAAGTGGCAACTCCACAACAGGGGCGAGTGGATTCATTGGTTTCGACGGAGGATTATATAGAACAACTGATCATGGTTCATCATGGACGCAAATATGTACAACTAATGATTTAGGAGGGGATATCTGGAATGTAATTCACAAAATCTTTGCAGATCCTATTAATCCAGATATTTTATATGTTGCTACAAATAACGGACTATTTCGCTCAACAAATTGTTTAGATGCAACTCCGACATGGAGTATCATGCTTAATGGAATAGTTTATGATATTGAGCATAAACCGGGGAGTACTTCATCGAAACTGTATATTACCGTATATAGTAATTCTCAATGGTCTATTATGGAATCGCAAGACTATGGATCATCATGGTCTAGTCTTTCCAATCAACCTGAATTAAACGCAATCTCTTTGAATAATAAAGGAAGTTTTACTATTGAAGTGTCTAAAGCTAAACCTGATTTTCTTTATTGTATATCAAGAATGAACTTATCTGGTAAATTATTTTATAATGATCTTTCTTCATCTACAGGCTGGGTGCAGGTTGCGAATGATTTATATCCACAATTTGGCTCAGGAAATAGTTTTGGTGTTAATCAGGCCGGACTTGGTGAAGATATTTTTGTCTCGGGAAATTATGATGACATTAACGATGAATATGACGGCACTTATGGAACATTATTTAACACGGGTAATACAAGTCATCCTGAATTTTATACTACTCATGTAGATATTGAGGACATTGTATGCTACCCTTACAATGACGAAGAAGTTTGGGTAGCCCATCATGGAGGTGTTGATAAAACCACCAATAACTTTACAACAAAAGAAAGCAAAAATTCAGGATTAAATGTAGCCATGGTAATGAGAATGGGTAATTCATACATGTCTGCAGATTTAACTACAACCGGTTTATATCATGATGGATCTGCAATAACCTCTCAAACATATCAATATCCATGGTCGCCTTCATGGATCAATGTAGCATGGGGTGATGGCATGAGAACACTTGTTGATTATACAGATGACAATAGAATATTCGTGTCCTCTCAATATGGTAGTTGGACTTTTTCAGATGATAGATTTGTGCAAAATACATCTTATGAGCTCCATAGAAGTAGTTGGCAAACAGAAGCGGCAATGAACCAGTTTGACCCGTCAATATTGTATGTTATTGGCGACAATAGTAGCACTACAACATCAAAATCAATATATAGAACAGATAATGAATTTGGTAATCAGGTTAAAATAACATCATCAATAGATTTTTCGAACTATACAGATTATTTATTTTGGCAGGTCTTTCCTTCCAATGCGAATGAAGATCACTTGTATGCTACTTTACTCTCAAATAGCAATACTAATTGTTATTTGTATAGAACTACTAATTCAAATGTTTCATTGCCATTTATTGTTCAATGGAATAAATTACCCATCCCGGATATTACCAGAGGGATCAGTTCAATATATACTGATCCTGATAATGAGAATATTGTATATCTGGTTTATTCTGGATGTGAAAACGCTTATGCATTTCCTAGTTGTGATGGATTAATATACAGAATTGATTACACTGATATCGCAAATCCTGTGTTTGATGACATTACTTATGACTTACCATTTGCTTTCACAGGTTCAGACTGTATTGAACAAATGAGGAGTGTAGATAATAGTATATATTTAAGCACTGATATTGGTGTATTCTATAATAATGACTATCTAAGTAACACCCTCTATGAATGGAGAAAAATCGGAGAGAATTTGCCACATGTTTCAATTTATGGAATGGATATTAATTACCCATCCTCTACAATTCGAGTTGGTACAATGGGGCGTGGTGTTTGGGAAGCTGGTATTCCATGTGAAAAATTCTCTGAAAATTATTACTTGATTCAGGATGAAACTTGGAGTGGGTATATGATTATAAATCGTGATGTTTATATTCCTCAAGGCATAACACTTACAATAGACCCGGGTGCAGAAATTAAATTCCTGTCAGGTGTAAAACTTGTTGTTGAGCGGGGTGGAAAACTGATTGTGAATGGTGGCACTTTAACCAGTGCCTGTGATGCTATGTGGGCCGGTGTTGAAGTTTGGGGTAACAGCTCGGCAAGCCAGCTTACCAGTGGCGCACAAGGGGAAATTGAATTGATTAATGGTGCAGTTCTAGCAAATGCCAGTGATGCCATTAACCTGATTAAGATGTCAGGAAGCACGCCTGACTGGAGCTATACAGGAGGTATTGTTACTATTGATGACGCAATAATTAGAAATTGTGATAATGGTATCAACTTTATGAGTTATCATAATTATCTTCCAAGCAATCCATCTGTTACGATTAGCAATTCA
Organism: Bacteroidales bacterium; assembly: GCA_016937255.1. Classification (GTDB taxonomy): domain Bacteria; phylum Bacteroidota; class Bacteroidia; order Bacteroidales; family DTU049; genus BM518. Next base: position 12,177 of record JAFGWG010000080.1, on the reverse strand, counting down.
AGCATGATTGAAGACTGTATTTTTGAAACCACCACAGAACTCATGGACAATGACGGAATCCCTTATGCTTTTGTTAATCTCTATGACGTTGAGGGTGTTTATATGAAAGGATGTACATTCCAAAACACAAATGAAGAAGCCACTACTGCTACAGATCTGGGAATTGGAATTATTGCTTATGATGCATCATTTTATGTAGTCGAAAATTCATCTAGTGAGCCATGCATCTTTGAATCTCTATATTATGGTGTTAAGCAAATCAATACAAATACTTCTCATGCATCTGTAATAAACACAGCAATTTTCAACGATAATTATTTTGCTGCGTATTTTTCTGGAGCAACTGGCACAACAGTTGTTAAAAGTGAATTCAATATTGAAAAAACTATTTCTTATGGAGTATATTTAGACCAGTGTAATGCTTGGCAACTTGAAGAAAATAGTTTTGATGGCACTACCTCGCTAAACACTTTTGGAGTTGTTGTAAACAATTCTGGTGCTGTCAACAATGAAATATACAACAATACTTTTAGCAATTTGAAATATGGAATTGAGGCAATTGATAAAAACAGGGGAGTAAGCATAAGACCCATTGGGCTAAAAATTAAATGCAACGATTTTTCGTCCTGCACAAAAGATATTTTTATAACCCAGAATGGAACATGTAGCCCATGTGGTATTGCATATGTTCAGGGTTCAAACACAAGCGTAACGTCTCCTGCAGGGAACACTTTTTCACATACAGGTCCGGCAAATCAATACACTGATATTGACAATGTTTTTTCATCTTATCCTATTCTTTATTGTCGGCACACTGGAACAAGTGTCAGTTGGATTCCCTTATATTATCGAAATTTAACAGAATATCCAACCTCTTATACGTATTCAAAATCAACCGCTTGCCCATCAAGTTTTGGAGGATCAGCATCGAAACTACAGATAGCAAGTCTGCAGGATATTGAATCAAGAATTGATTCTCTCTAAATGCTTTATATTTCTTTGATCGATAATGGAAATACACAGGCATTAAGTCAAGATGTTTCTGAAGCATTACCACCAGAAGCATTGGATTTAAGAAATGATCTATTGGCATTATCTCCATATGTGTCAGATACGGTTCTGGCTGAAGCCGTTAAAAATGAATCTGTACTAAATCCCTTTATGCTAAAGGATGTTTTAAATGCCAACACTCACGGTATAAAATCAAATAAAGTACAGGATGCAATTATAAATCGGACAAATCCTTTGCCTGTAAATATTCTAACTGTTATTCTGGATGGATTAAATTCAGTGTCAGCAAAAGAGGTACTTGAAGCGGAAATTTCAGAGGCTCATTCTATCAGAAAGAATTTAATTAATCTCCAGATCAGAAACTGGCTGCTCGATACTTCCGGATTAGGTATGGAACCAATGTTAATGTTTGCACAGGATTGCAACGATTGGGATGTTAAAGCGGTCTTATTATTTGAAGATTCTACACAAATGGTGACAGGAATACCCAATATCAATGCTTATTATCAAGTTTCTAATATGCAGAGAGCATTTCAAAATGACGGCAAAACATTGTTTGACCTTTCGGAGCAGGAAAAGTCAGTCTTAAATTCATTGCTAGCAAATGAAGACGGTTTTGCTGACATGTATGCGTTGAATATGCTGAGAATTAATGGTGATACAAATTACAGGGAGCCACTTGTATTGTATAGCGAAGAGGTGGGAAACAAATACCCTGTATCTGATCCGCTATATGAGAACATGCCTGTTTTTCAGGTCTTTCCAAATCCCGCAAGAGAAGATATAACTATTGCATTCAATGAGGAACTCCAAACCCAGACAGAATGTGAATTAATTGATGCAAGTGGTGTTATTAGGGCTAAATATACAATCCCTGCCCATTGCACCGAATACTATATCGACCTGCGTTCATATACTGCCGGAAATTATTTTCTCCGCCTGTATAATGACATTGCTCTAAAAACCATTCACAAATTCATTATTTATTAAAACTTGGAGGATAAAATTATGAAAAAATCAATTCTGTTTTTATTACTTACCATTGCAATGGTAAATGTTTCTCAAAGCCAAACATATAAACCTCTTATTCCCGCTGGTAGCGATACGGTGCTTTTTTTCCTCAGTATGGATTAAACATACATTATTTCATAAGAGAAGATTCTATTAATAAAAAAGTGTTTATTAGATATTCTGGGATGGAGGAAGAAGTACTATATGACTTTTCATTAGTGCCAGGAGACAGTATAAGTCTGATTTTTCACAATGCTATCCTCCCAAGTCCGCCACAACCTGATTCATTACTGTTTTATGTGGTAGACTCAATAAGTCTAAAGAATAGTGTGGACAATTCTCATTACCCCTCTTTGTTATTGAGAGGTATTACTGCGTCAGATACAATTTATTTGATTTGGGTTGAAAGTATTGGCGCTTTGCACCATTTTGACTATAAAAACACACTTCCTTACATGTCTGGAAATAATTATGCGATTTTCATAAATCCTTCTGACTCTCTTCCGGCATTTGGCTTTGATATGCATCAAAAATGTAAATTTGTAAATGGTGTTGCCACTTTCAATACCGATTCCATTTTATTATCCGAGAGAAGCTATGAGGCCTGCGATTATCATCAAAGTATTTCTTTGGCAATTAAAGATGAAGATACAAGAATCCTTTTAAAGATTTTCCCAAATCCAACATCCTCAATTCTAGCAATTGAAACAGAACTCACTAATGCACAATATCAAGTCTTTGATATATATGGTAGGTTGGTCTCAACCGGTAAGATCGATAACAATCAAATTAATGTATCAACGCTGGTATCCGGCATATATTTATTACAGGTTGATTCGGGTGAAAAATTATATAGTGCGAGGTTTCTGAAGGAATAGTTTTTTAAACACCATTTTAGGGCTGGCATTTGTCAGCCCTTTTTACATGTTTGAAATAGGGAGAGTCACCAAATAACTATTTAAGAATACGAATTACTTCGCTGAGTAGTACATCTAATTCTTGAGTAAAATCAACTTGCGTTGCACTAGGGAGCACTTCTTTAGATCTTGCTTGTGAGTGGATATTGTGATCTGCAATATGTCGTAAAGAGTTTTGAAGGTTTAGCATTGATTTCTTAAAACTTTTGGTTCCTTCTGAATAATTGTTTGCAAGCTGAGAGAATCATCATATAATGAAGTTTACAGAACTACAAACATCTTTTCCACAGAGCTGTGACTTTTCAGAAACACCCAAAAGAAACAGGTTTTCTGCAAGTTTCTGTTTTATAAATAGATTTAATCTCAATCTCAGCGATGTGAGAATCTCAAAAAGGTATTTTAATAATGTGTTTTAAAAACATTATTCAGGAATTTTATAAATCACAGTATTGATATTCATCCCTGCTCCAACAGAAGCAAAAACAATAGTTTTGCCGGGAGTGATTTCGCTAGACGCTATTTCGTTCCTCATTAATAGATCCCAAAGAGTAGGGAGGGTAGCCACTGATGTATTTCCAAGCCACGAGATAGTCATTGGCATGGTGTGCTTAGGAATTTCTGTTGCAGGAATATCATAAAGCTTAAACAAGCGCTCCAGAATGGCATCATCCATTTTTCCATTGGCTTGATGAATGAGAACTTTATTGACATCTTTGATATCCATTTTATGTTCATCAAGGCTTAGTTTAATCAAAGAGGGAACATATTCTAAAGCATATTGATATAATCTGCGACCAAACATTTTAAGAAAATACTCGTCTTTTTTGGGATAATCCGGATTATTGGATGGCCCCATAAAAAGCATTTTCGCATGATTTAATGTGTCTGAGCGCGTTTTATGTCCAATAATTCCAATAGGAACACTACTTTCACGTCCTTCTAGAATTACAGCTCCTGCACCATCTGCATAAAGCATTGAATCGCGATCATGAGGATCGGAAACACGTGAAAGAATCTCACCACCAATAACTAGAATTTTTTTTGCATCTCCAGATTTGATAAAATAATCGGCCTGAATCAGCCCTTGAAGCCACCCGGGGCAGCCAAAAGGTAAATCGTATGCAACGCAAAACGGATTTTCGATTTTAAGTTTTTCTTTTACTCTGGCAGCAAGACTTGGAACAATATCAACCTGTTTGTTGGTTGGGCTGACATCTCCAAAATTATGTGCAAGAATAATATAATCGAGTTCTTCTTTATCAACATTTGCAGCTACCAAGGCTTTTTCTGCAGCCAGAAAAGCAATGTCAGACGTTTTCATGTCGTTTTTCACATGACGCCTGGTTTCAATGGTGGTAATTTCCAGGAATTTATCAATTATTTCACTATTGTCTTTCTGAATCTTCTCGCCATTGATTTCAAAAAACTCATGGTTTAGAAAATCACTATTTTTGATGTTGCTCTCCGGGATAAAGCTTCCTGATCCGGTGATAACACTGTATATCGCTGTACTCATTGTTCTCTCAATTTCTTAAAACCTGCTTTCGGGTTGTTCTTTGCCAGAAATATCAGATTTCCTTTATTAGGTTGCAAAGGTAATTCTTTTATTTGTATCGCATTTGTTTTATAGTTTCATTTACACTTGAATTTATTTACTTTTTCCCTTGGTTTTGCAGATTAGCTATTTGTCAAAGTCATCTTTTTTTTGTATTTTTGTAATTAATTCTTGATTTACAAGCTTTTATCTTAAGCTGATTTCCACTTCGCAACACAAACGAAGCTGGGTTCATGCCCTAATCGGGTATCTAATTTGTAATTCTGCTTTGCAGAAAATCGGTGCATAGAAGCAATGATTTGTCTAACCAAAAAACATTTAAGTTATGCTTGAATTCTTATTGATTAAAAGTGATTCTGATTTTAACACAAAACTTAGTCGGGAAGATTTTGTTGACTTCCTTTTTACTCATTTAGATCGCTTTGGTGATCCGAAAGAGGATATTAATGCTTGTATTGATTATGCCTTTGCCGACAGTGAATTTGCCGGAGGTTTTTGCCTAGGTGTATTTTATAATGGCAACCTTGCCGGTACTTTAATAATGAATGATACTGGTATGAGGGGTTATATTCCGGAAAATGTTTTGGTTTATGTAGCCGTAGATGCTTCTTTACGCGGAAAAGGCATTGGCCGGCAAATTGTTGAAAAAGCCATTTCTCTTTGTAACGGAAATGTGAAATTGCATGTAGAATACGATAATCCTGCAAAACGCTTATACGAGCGAATTGGTTTCAAAAGCAAATATGCAGAAATGCGTTACGATCGATAATTGCACCTCTTTTTATTTGTTAACCCATAAAACACCCGAAATGGCAGAACTTCAAATTAACATTACTGAAATTCGCAATAACATTGTTAAGCTGAGTGAATATTTTAAAAAACATAATATTGAGTGGAGCCTTATAACAAAAGTTTTTTCTGGCGATAAAGATATAATGCAACATATTCTCACACCTGATATTGTGAAGGATATTCATTCTGTTGGCGACTCACGTCTTTCTAGTTTAGAAAGACTTAAAGACTGGAATAATGACCTTGTTACAATCTATCTGAAGCCTCCTGCTCATGCCTATATTGAAGACGTGGTTAAATATGCCGACATTTCCTTAAACTCGTCATATAAAACAATACAAGCCCTAAACAATGAAGCAAAAAAACAGAACAAAATCCACAAGGTTATTATTATGGTAGAGCTTGGCGAGCTTCGCGAAGGTGTAAACAGAGATGATTTATTTGACTTTTATAATAAAGTTTTCAAACTCGATAATATTGAAGTTGTAGGACTAGGTTCAAACCTTGGGTGTATGTATGGAGTAGAGCCCACTTACGACAAGCTTTTACAGTTAAATCTTTACAAAGAAGTAATTGAAGCGAAACACAATTCGAAATTATCTCTTATATCGGGCGGAAGTTCAATTACCTTACCACTAATTGAAACAAAAATGGTTCCCAAAGATATAAACCATTTCCGAATAGGCGAAGCTGCATTCTTTGGTACTAGCCCGCTTGACAACAAACCTTTTATGGATTTATGTACAAATACCTTCAATTTCTATCCACAAATTATTGAATTGGAAGAGAAACATCTGGTTCCCGATGGTATTATTGGTGATGCCAGCATTGGTCACTCTGCCGATATAAATGACGATGATATTGGAAAAACAACCTATAAAGCTATTTTAGATTTCGGCTTGCTAGATGTTGACAGAGATGGCTTAACCCCCGATGACAAGAACATTACTTTTGTTGGTATAACATCAGACATGACCGTTGTAGATATTGGCAACAACAAAGACGAAATGGGAAAGAAGAAATATAATGTAGGAGACAAAATATGCATAAACCCCGATTATATTTCGGTGGCCAGGCTTCTAAATTCGCGGTTTATTGAACGTAAAATTATTCAGGGCGGGAAAGAATGTTCTTAATAGTTTTTTTAACCATATTTATTCAAAATGCAACGTACATTTATTGTATTTTATTTGTAAAAATTATTTTTCTTATTAGTTGAAATTGTATCTTTACCGCAAAACACAATGTCATGAAAATTTCTTTTTCTATTGTATTAATATTGGGGTTTATTGTTGTTTTTGCACAAAACCCGTTGAAACCGGTTGAGTTGAATATTTTTAAAAACGGAACATATTTCATTCAGCGCGAAGGAACTGTTACCGTTAAAGATAACGAGTCCTCCATTCAGGTTCCACCATCACCATTACTGAGTACCTTCTGGCTCACTTGCGAAAAAGGTGCAAATGTGGAACAAATTCGGTTTTTTACCGATACATTAAAAAAAGAAAGACCGGTAACCGGTATTTCCGAACTCTTAAAACAAAATGTGGGTAAAACAATTACTCTTAACTATCATTATACGGCTGAAGATATTAGAACTGTTTCCGGAAAATTGTTGTTGTATGACATGAAATCGGGGTTAATCAATATGCAAAAAGCCGATGGTGGTTTTGCTGTTATGAACTCGGCATACGTTAAAGAAATTCATTTTAACCAGGCTCCTTCAATGAAGCTCAAATCAGATAGTATTGTTCGACGGGGTTTAGTTCATTTCAATAAAAACTCGGGTCAGGTAATGCTACGCATGACTTATATGCAAGCAGGAATACAATGGACACCACTTTACAACATAAAAGTTTTAAGCGAAAGTGAATTGCAATTGGAGCTAAAAGCTACAGTTGAAAATTTCATGGAAGATGATATTAAAAACACAAAACTGGTTCTCACTGTTGGAAGTCCGAACTTTTACTATGGTAGCCAATTAGACCCCATTGCAACAAATTATCTTAGCAGTATTACTTCCTCTATTTTTCCCGGTCGGTCATCAAACGCCTACGATAATTTTCAAATGATAGCTGAGTCAGGTAGCAGTTCAGGGCTTGCCGATTTTAACGATTATTATAATTACAATACAACCGGCACAAAATCAAATGATTTATACTTCTACAACTGCGGATTAGTTGACCTTCCCAAAAACAGCAAAACAACGGTGATGATTTTTTCCAAAAACATTCCGTATAAAGATATTTATGAAGTATCAATTAATGATGGGGTAAATTACCAGTCGAACCGATATGTAGTGCAAACCGATAATAACCGTCAGGAAGTAATTCACAGTTATCGCCTCACCAATACCACCGATCAACCCTTTACAACCGGTCCAGTCTTTGTTTTAGATAAAAACCTTATGCCATTGGCTCAAGATCAATTAAAATATACTGCCATAAAAGGCGAAAACAGTGTTCAGCTTGCTCGTTCCAGCGATATAATTGTAAAATACAGTGAAGAGGAGATTGCCCGTGAAGAGAACAGTAAAACCATTAACAAAAGGAAATATACCAAGGTAACAATTAAGGGAGAGATATTTATTGAAAATCTTCAAGCCAAAGATATAAATCTTCAAGTTGATAAAACCGTTCACGCTGAGATTATAAAAAGTAGTGATGAAGGCGCTTTTAAAAAAATCGGATCGTATTACGGAGTTAATCCCATTTCAGAAATAAAATGGGATATTAACATTAAAGGCGGAGCAAAAAAAACCCTTAGTTATACATATGATGTTCTGATATAAAACCAATCAAATATCAATAATAACTTGGAAAGAGAAACAGTATGACAAGAAAATTCTGCTTCTCAAATGCTTGAGATTATAAGTAAATACTTTCTTTAATACCGCTTCTGATAAAATGATTATTCCCGCCTCTTTGAGCCTTGATGGTATTATTCGCTTTGCTAATTACATGAAAAACACACGAGTTTGTTTATGCTTTCTGAAAAGGAAGGTTGTAAGGCAAAACAGGAAGCCATTGTTTGATTATGATTTTGGGTTTGCTTTTTTTGTTTTTTAATAGATTTAAGATGAAAGATAATAATTCTTTACATTTGCACCAACATTAACATCTCCGTATTGTGGGATATGTAGCTGGTCAAAAGCATTATTGCAAATGAAATCTTTTTTTCGAATAAAAAAACTGTTTTATCTTTTTTTTCATGAGAAGATAGCTAACCAAAAAAAAACCTTTTGGGATATAAGTTTCTTTTCAATTTTAGTTTTTTCTTTGGTTGGAATAATTCTAATCATTATGGAGGTGGGGTTTGGACGAAATATTCTATATCATTCCTTATATATAAAATCAATTTCAATTATTATTAACATTTTGCTAATAATGTATTTAGCACAAATTGTAATGATATTGCTTCCCGGAAAACCCAACCCCGGGAAATGGAATTTGCTAACAAAAGTTGGCATAGTTGTTATGTTTTCTTTACTTTTATTCGATTTATTCCCCGTAGATGTTCAAATAGTTCGAAACTCTGGCTATACACTTAAGATTATTTTCGAATTTGCTTTAATTACCTTGGTATTTATTCGTGCATGGAGTCGTATGTTACAAGGTATATACAGCAAGAATATTCAAAGTGAAAAGCTATTTCTTTTTTCATTTCTGTTTTTAATCATTATAGGAACTTTGTTTTTATTACTGCCGGTTTCCACAACCAAACCCATTAGCATTACCGATGCTTTGTTTACATCAACATCTGCTGTTTGTGTTACCGGACTGGTAACACTCGACACAGCTACTCAATTTACTTGGTTTGGCAAAATGATCATTATGATTCTTATCCAATTTGGAGGTATTGGTATAATGACTTTTACCTCCTTTATTGCCTCTGTGGGATACTCCTCTCATTCTATTCAGGAGAGGTCAGCCCTGGGAAGTTCAGTGCTTAGCAATAGCTGGAGAAAACTTTTCTCTGCCTTATATGCTGTTATTATTTTAACCTTTGGCATCGAATTGCTGGGTGCAATTGCTATTTATATTCAATTACCGGTTGACGCTTTTTCTGACAACTTTAGCCGTTTCACCTTTTCTGTTTTTCATTCAGTATCTGCATTTTGCAATGCCGGTTTTTCGATTGCGCCAAATGGAATGATGAATGAAATATTTGTAGACACTTACGGATTACACTTAACCATAGCAGGTTTATTTATTATTGGCGGTCTTGGCTTTTTTATAGTTGCCAACTATTCAGAGAGAATAATGCTTAATTTTAGAAATTTTATTAGAAAATATTTTCTGAAAAAAGAAAAAATATATTTTCCCAATTTAATTAATATCAATTCAAGATTAGTTCTTCGCACAACGGTTGTTTTACTAATTTTAGGAACAGGTTTGTTTTTAATTTTGGAATATAACCATTCTTTAGCAGGACTGTCGTTTGGAGAAAAACTAATAACTTCTTTCTTTAGCGCCAGTACACCCCGCACAGCTGGCTTCAACACTATTGATTATTCAATTGTTTCGATGCCCACACTAATGTTGGTTATGATACTTATGTGGATTGGCGCTTCACCTGGCTCTACGGGCGGTGGAATCAAAACAACTTCTTTTGCTGTTGCCTTTTTAAACGCTTTTTCGTTGGGCAGAGGAAAAAACAGTATTAGTTTTCATAATCGAGAAATTAGCATGAAATCTATTAGAAAAGCTTTTCTAATCATTACTTTTTCAATTCTCTCAATTTTTATTGGTACTATTCTTTTAAATAGTTTTAATTCAGAGTTTGCTTTTCATGCATTATTATTTGAAGCTTTTTCTGCATTTGGTACGGTAGGTCTGTCTCTCAACGTAACACCCTTTTTATCAGAGTCTTCTAAATTTGTAATCATGGTTTTGATGTTTTTAGGCAGAATAGGAATAATTACTATTTTCGTTGCATTTGTAAGAAAAACAAAATATTTATTATACAGCTTCCCAGAGGAAGATGTTTTCATTTAAAAGTTGAAATATGAAAATAATGATTGTTGGCCTCGGAAACTTTGGCAGTGCACTAGCGGTTAAATTAAACAGATTTGGACATGAGGTTATTGGTATCGACAGAAGTCGCCATAAAACAGAATCAATAAAAGATTTTGTTAATACTGTTGTTACTATGGATATTACCGAAAAACCAGCTATTGCACAACTTCCTATAAACGACATGGATGTTATTGTAATCTCTATCGGTGAAAACCTGGGCGATAGCGTTATTGCTACGGCTTTATTGAAAGATTACAATGCAAAGCGCATTATTTGTAGGGCTATCTCTGAAACACATTTCAATATTCTTGAAAAAATGGGAATTGATCATATTATCACTCCGGAAGTTGATGCTGCAAATAATTCTGTAAGTACTGTTCTTTATGAAATGGTTCATAGTGCTTACGTTATCAGTGATAATTATAAAGTTTGTGAGATGTTTGTACCCGAAAGATTTCTTGGTTTAAAAGTGTCAGATTTAACGTTCAATAATTACAACATACAGTTGTTGCTTATTAGAAAAGCAAAAGGGAAACTTCATCCAAAATATATGATGAAGGTTGAATTTGATGATCTTTTACCTTCAGAAATAGATTATGTGCTTTCTAAAGACGATCTGCTAGTTGTATTTGGTCTTAAAAAAAATATTGATAAATATGCATCACTCTAATTTTATAACTTTATAGAGATCTGATTTTTTGTAAATAAAATGAATCTGAATGAAAAACATATTATTATAAGTCGTACTGATGCCATCGGTGATGTTGTTCTAACTTTGCCTTTGGTGGGATATCTGAAAAAAAAATTCCCGCATTGCAAAATTACATTTCTGGGACAAAATTATACCCGCGATATTGTTTTAGCAAGTAGTGCTGTTGATTCTTTTCTGGGGCTGGAAGAATTGACTGAAAAACCTGTTGAAATTCTGAAAAGTCAATCCTCGGATATAATAATTCATGTTTTTCCTCGAAAAGAAATAGCAAAAGCTGCAAAAAAAGCCGGAATTCCCATCAGAATTGGAACTTCACATCGTTTATATCATCGGGTTACATGCAATAAACGACCAAATTTTTCCCGATATAAAAGTGATTTACATGAAGCTCAATTGAACTTTAAGCTTCTTTCGCCTTTGGGTATTAATGAGATTCCTTCTTTAGAGGAAATCCCTAGTTACTATTCTTTCGAAAATATATTGCCTTTGCCGCCCGATCTTGCAGGAATCCTTGCAATCGGGAAAAAGCGTATGATTTTGCATCCTGGCTCGAAAGGTAGTGCACGCGAGTGGGGCCTGGATCGTTTTTCTGAACTCATTTCATTACTCCCTCCTGAAAAGTTTCATGTGTTTCTTACCGGAACCGAAGAAGAAGGACTTTTATTCAGAAAAGAACTCCCGATTGAGGCAGAGAATCTTACTGATTTGAGTGGTAAATTGAGTCTAAGTGAACTTATCGGTTTTATTGCTGGCAGCGATGCTTTGGTTGCTGCAAGTACCGGACCTTTACATATTGCTGCTGCAACAGGTATTCATGCTATTGGTGTTTTTCCTCCTATTCGCCCCATGCACCCCGGACGCTGGGCACCACTGGGGGTAAAAACAAAAGTTTTTGTGGCCGATAAAGAATGTGATGATTGCCGAAAAAGCACGGAATGTGCGTGTATGCGTAGCATTGAAGCGAAAAATGTGGCGGAGTACTTGATTAGTGTATAACCTGTGCCTATCTGTTTCTACTGCACCAAAAATCCTTTGTGCCTTTAATTCTTTGCGTTTTTCGTGAATCCGTGACTAAAATAATCTGCGTAAATCCGTTTTTTCATTTTCCCGCGTCTATCAGCGTCTAATAAAGATTTATTAACAAAGCATTGCCAAAACTTT
>JAFGWG010000006.1 GCA_016937255.1 Bacteroidales bacterium | reverse complement strand
TGAGGTTTATCGCAGACCTTGGCGACATTCCATCGTCGCTGAGCAAATAGTTAGGTGAAACACAAAAGCGACGTGGAACCGTCGCCATAAAGTGAATCATGCGAAATCCCTGAAGGGGATTAATTTCAATAGCTTCGTATGAATAAAGCGAATCCGGGGGTTATTGATATACGAAATATACTTTTTGGCGCGTGAATTTGCTACCCGACAACGGAGGACGCAAATTCCGTGACAAAAAGCATGAGAATTTTATTTATTAAAAATTTTATACATCAGGCAGCGTTTTTATACTTTAGAGGTTTCTATTGATATACCCCAATCTGTATTCATGAACGAGGAAAAACTTATACGTCAATGTGCAAAAGCCAACAGAAAGGCGCAGCGTGAGTTGTATGAGAATACCTATTCCGCCTCTTTTTACCTTGCAATGCGATATTTGGGAAATCATCACGATGCAGAGGATGTTTTGACCGATTCTTATACCAGAATCTTTCAGAAAATCAAAGCATTTGAATACAGAGGAGAAGGTAGTCTTAAGCGATGGATTAATACCCTGGTGATAAATGAATGTCTCAGGTATCTAAAACGAAGAAAACTACTTGTTTTTGAAGAGAACCTCATTATGAATGTGGAAGTACCTGACGATCTTTTCGATTCATGTGAAATTGATCCGGTACAGATAAAAACTATTCTTGAGAAAATGCCGGCTGGTTACCGTACTGTTTTTAACCTATTTGCGATTGAAGGATTTTCACATAAAGAGATTTCTGAAATAATGAGGATTAGTGAGAGTACTTCTCGATCGCAGTTGACAAAAGCCAGAAAGTATATTATTGAACGATTAAACTATTCAGTGACTTATGAAAACAACTGATTTTGACCATATTATACGAAATGCGGTGCTCCAAGATTCCGAGCCGTATTCCGAAATGCAGGAAGGAAAGGAACGGGTCTGGAAGAAAATCAGCCCGCAAAAGAAATACCGGTCTGTGCAAATGTATGTCGGAATGCTGGCTGCTGCAGCGGTGACATTATTGTTAACTATTGGCTTCTTTATGCAAAGACCATCTGATGCTGCATTTCTGGCCGGGCGTTCAGTAAAACTGGTTCCGGTTGGATTTTTCTCAACTCAGGCAACAAATTCTTATTCGCAAGAAAGAATTGTGTACCGTAGCTTCTTTTTAGCTTCTGAAACCATCCATGATACCGTTTTTATTTCAAAATCAGAACCTGTTTATATAACAGTTCTTGACACATTTTTTCTGGAAAAAGAAGATGTAGTAGTTCCATCAGAATATTATTTTGCCGAAATGGATGAGTTTGAAAAAGCAGAAGAACCAAAAGAAGTGAGGGGGATTCTGTGGTGGAAGAAAAAACCACTTTATCCTGAAAATGTAGCAGAAGTAAATGTGCCGATTGAAGGCAGAGGCGGCATTTTTATGCATTTATTCGGCAGAAACAATTAGTAATCATTAAACATTGGAAAAATGAAAAAGTTATTCCTTATTGTGCTTGTGCTACTTGCTGCAAAACTATCATTTTCGCAAAGTGATAGTTGTAAGAGAGTGTATGATGTTAGTAAATGGAAGGCATATTTTACTGCTCAAGATTATCAAATGACTGATACATTGAAAATATTTGGTCTGAACTATAGTATTATTATTTCTACGACAGATTTCAAATACATGACAGATGAACGAACTCAAATAGATATATTAATAAAAGATTTTCAGCTATATGCTGCTGATAAAATTGACAAATTTCCAGACTATCCTCGTTCAAGAATTACATATAATGTGATTAGAGGTTGGATGTTTATTGATGAACTCGATGCAAAAGACAGAGTATACTATAGTGCTAAAAGAGATTCGATTAGAAATGGTCTTTGGCCCTCTATGAGTGAAGTTGTGATTTTATCCTCATGGTTAAATCTCAAAATTCAGTATAGAGATGAATCTGTATTATTTGATAGTACCCTGCAAACTGTTTTAAATGAAGTTATTGCGTTAAAAACACCCGAAGAGTGGGCAAAACTAGATTTAGTTTATGCAAGTAATTATGAAGGATCCAAGTATAAGTCTTCTGAAGATCAGAAAACACAAATAAAGGCAACACGAAAAGATGAATCTAAAGTTAAATTTCATGTAGCCTGTGGTTTAGCAACCACCAAGAGTTCTCCTGTGTTAACTTCAGAAATAAAAATCGGATATGAGAGAAATTATTATAATCGATATAGATACTATTACTATTTGAGCTACGACTGGAATTTCTCTTTTGCAGAAAACGGTGACAGAAGCATTAATGGATTTCTTAATTTGAGTACACTTGAAACTCAATTTGTTCCCCGGCTAAATGCTATGGGCGGTATCGATATGGGTTATCTTATTTTCCGGCAGGGAGATATTTACGAGAAAAATACTTTTCGCATTGGTCTAGGCTTTAAAACTGATTTCTTATATGTATCACCTCAATTGTATTTTCCCGGTAGTTTCAAAGGCGTTTATCCTGGATTGAGATTAAATATTGGGATATAATCAGAATTTCTTTCTAAAGTGATCAATTGCTGCTTCTCAATCTACAGTTTTCATCTAAAAAAACGATAATTCAAATATAATACTGTTTCTTATCTCTCAATTTCTTATTTTTGAAGTTTAATCCAATTTCAAAATGGAAATAACACGTCTATTCGAAATTTTGGATCGCTTTGAAAAAGTGAATCCAAGAGAAATTGCCCTTGGGGGAAAACAAGATGAGCTTTGGCAAACGTACAGCTCTAAAGAATATATTGATAATGCCACTTCAATCAGTTATGGTTTGATGCACCTCGGCATTCAACCCGGCGATAAAATCATCAGTATTACCACAAACCGCCCGGAATTCAATTTTCTGGATATGGGGGTGCAAATGTGCGGCGCCATTCACGTTCCGGTATATCCAAATATAAGCAACGATGATTATCAGTACATCTTGAATCATTCAGAAGCCAAAATGATTTTTGTGGCTGGCGAGGAAATGTATCGGCGTATTAAACATATTCTTCCGGAATGTCCAAAAATTGAAAAAGTATATACTTTCCGAAATTTACACGGTGTTGATCACCTTAATGAGCTTATTTCTATAGGAAATTCTAATGCAAAACCTGATGAATTAAATCTTATTAAAGACAGCATCAATACCGATGATGTTGCCACAATGATTTATACCAGTGGAACCACAGGTCAGCCAAAAGGTGTAATGCTGTCGCATGCAAATCTGCTCAGTAATGTAGATGCATCAAGACATATTCCACCGCTAACTCCAAATTATACCGCACTGTCTTTCCTCCCGCTTTGCCATGTGTATGAACGTATGCTCAATTATATGTTCCAGTATAATGGATATAGCATTTATTATGTGGAAAATGTGGCTACGATTGCGGATGCAATGAGGGAGATTAAGCCAAATATTATTTCTACAGTTCCGCGATTATTGGAAAGCATTTTTGATAAAATTATGACCACCGGTCGCAAACTTAAAGGAATAAAGCGTTTGATATTCTTCTGGTCGATCAATTTGGGTTTCAAGTATAAGTCTCAGGGGAATAGCTCATGGTACTATTTCCGTTTATGGTTAGCCCGCAAACTGGTTTTTAGTAAATGGCATTCTGCACTGGGCGGTAATTTGGGAATAATTGTGAGCGGAGGCGCCGCATTACAACCCCGTTTGGCTAGTATTTTCTGGGCTGCAGGCTTTTTCGTGCTTGAAGGGTATGGTTTAACAGAAACCAGTCCGGTTATTGCCGTAAATGATTGGGGTAAAAATGAATTAGAATTTGGTACAGTTGGTCCTGTATTGAAAAATGTGAAAGTGCGTATCGCCGAAGATGGTGAAGTTCAGGTGAATGGCCCTAATGTTATGAAAGGTTATTATAAAGAACCAGAAATGACCAAAGAAGTGATGACCGAAGATGGCTGGTTTAAAACCGGTGATATTGGGCGTATTACAGAATTTGGCAATCTGAAAATTACGGACCGGAAGAAAGAGATTTTCAAAACGGTTTCCGGAAAATACATTGCTCCGCAACTTATTGAAAATAAGCTTAAGGAATCTTCGTTTATTGAAAATGTTATGGTCTTGGGAGAAAATCAAAAATACCCGGCGGCTATTATTTCCCCCAATTTTGTCCATATTAAAAACTGGTGTAAGGTAAAAAATAAGCATTTCAGCTCGAATAGTGATGCCATAAAAAATACGATTATTCGAGAAAGAATTGCTAAAGAAATAAAGGAAGTTAATGCACAACTTGGTGAACATGAGCGTATTGTGAAGTTTGAACTCACAGATCAAGCCTGGTCGGTTGATTCGGGAGAACTCACACCAACATTAAAATTGAAGCGCTCGGTAATATCTTCCAAGTATGCAACATTAATAGATAAATTGTTTTAAAAAGCACAGGGTATGAATTTCAGATTTTTATTATTTGTTTCGCTGATTGTTATTGCATTTTCAGCATGTAAAAAAGAAGAAAAACGCGATTTACTCACCGAACGCATAGAGTACGATGTAACCATTGATAACGAGGATACCATGGAGCCATGGATGAACAATGTTTCACCCAGTGATCGTATGAGTTTTCTCGAATTTCTATTTCAGCAGCTTGAAGCAGGCAAGGCAGTCGATTCTATGGGCGTAAAGGTCGATGAAGCAAGTATTAAAAATATGCTGATGGCTCTCGATTCCAATTTACAGTTTGGTGAAGCAAAATTATTTGAATATGTTAGAAATGAGCAGATAGAAGTGCAATTGCTTCGTTTTCGCGAAAAGTGGACTTATAACCCCGAAACATTCTGCATTTATAAGCAGGTAGATGCGGTGGCACCTGGAATAGTTCTTCGCGATTCTACCGATTTTATTTATAAGGTTATTCCATTATTTTGGGTTAATTGTGACACATCTGCAATTGATCATTCAAGAGTACTTACCAGTTTAATTATTTCAGATGCATTGGTTCAAAACACAACCATGCCCGTTGTAGAACTCTATGGCGAGTCGCCCTATTATTTGAATAATATTGATGAGCCATTGCGCAATAAATTCTTTATGGATTTGAAAGAAGAAGTAATCATGCATAATATAAGTGCATACGATTATTTTTTCAAAGATATGAGTGTTTCTGACGTAGAAAATTTCAGAGATCATACCGATAGCATTCATGTTCCTGATGAAAATGGAAATCTTGTTGCTTTTGAGGTGGAAAATAAAATTCTTCCAAAAGAATTTACACGCTTAAAATTTGTAGAAAAATGGGAGTACTCAACAGAACCCTTCGTTTTTCAAAAAACGGTAATGGGCATAAACCCTTCTTTATATGTTGAAGATGAATATGGCACTTTCCAAGGCTACCGCCCAATGTTTTGGGTCGTCTTTAATGATGAAGATCTGGAGTATATTCGATCAAAGGTGAATGTTTTGTAATTA
>JAFGWG010000079.1 GCA_016937255.1 Bacteroidales bacterium | reverse complement strand
GCTGTTTACGTCAAGTCTACAGACAAAAATAACGGCGCAGGTTCGCGTATTTTTCTTAATATTTTTGGGCGAAGATTACTCAAAAAGAGAGCTGAAGTTCATGAAACACTAAGCAAATACTTTGATTATTATCAACATCTGAATGAAAAGGACAAAGAGCTCTTTGTTCGACGTGTAGCTTTTTTTGCAGGTACAACAAATTTCTATGCACAAAATGGGTTAAACTTGACCGAAATACATATTATGATGATTTCTGCCACTTTTGTACAATTGACCTTTGGCCTTAAGAAGAGTATTTTAAGTTATTTCAACGACTTTCATATTTTCCCACGACATTTTTTGAACTATCACACCAATCATTACCATAAAGGTGAAATCAGTATGCAGGGCAGTCTGTCTCTTTCATGGGAAGACTATCTGGAAGGGCAAAAATATCCGAAAGACGGATTAAACGTAGGTTTGCATGAAATGGCACATGCATTATCGATGGAAATCACTCATTCCGGAATGGGATACCGACATCTGGTTATAAAATTACAAGCCATTTATTATAGAGCAAGAAACGAAATCAATAATCCACGCTACCGTGTAATGCAATTCAGGGAATACGCTTATACCAATATGCATGAGTATTTTGCTGTTGTAACAGAAGTTTTCTTCGAACAAGCAGAACTCATGCGCGAACAACACCCAGAGCTTTATAAAGAAATGTGCATATTATACAAGCAAGATCCTGCCTCCGGGATATTCAGATTAGAAAGCGCAAAACCGATTATATAAAATCACACCCCTATTCACGCAAGCGCTGTGCAGAAATTTTTATTTGAGAAAGTCTTCCTACCTGAAAAGCTTCGCTTTTTTCAGAAATCTCCATCAACTCATCCAGTGAAAGGCAAATATCTGCAATCAGATCATCATAAGAAGGATCATTGTCAACCACAAGCAGATGAAATTTATCGCCTTTGCTCAAGCAAATCTTATTACTATATGAACTCCACTCTGCTGTATAGCTGCTTCTTTCTTTCGAAGATATGTAGAAAAAATCATTCCGATCATTTCCAAATGCCACTACTTTCCATTTCAAATCTGGAGGAAGTCGATCAGAAAAAACATAGTCCCAGCCACTACCATCGAAATCGCTTTCATAAGCTTCTGCATAGCCCACAAGGACCTCAAAATACTCCTTTTCGGGTATTATAACCGTTGAATGATCTTTTGCATCATGTTTCACAAAAACAATATCTGACCCTGCCTCTTCTGATCGAGGATCGTTGAACGAAGCACTAAAACGAAAAGATATATCATGTTCACCAGCACTCAGGTTCATCGCATAATATGGAATGTGGATAAATGCTTGTTTTTTAAAACGATTATTGGGAAACACATCACAACCAATATGGCCATTCTCCAGTTTATACGAATTTGTTGACGAAACAGCAATAACAGGAATATCATTATTAAGCACTTCCATTTTGGCACTAAAAAAAACTGGTTTGATACTCTTATGATAAGAAGTATCGTAACTATAATCTATGGAAAACATAAGCGTAACTCCTTGAATACCGGCAACGGTTGTATCGGGAACAATTTTCAGGTTCTGAATAAACAGTGTATCATTTTGAGAAGAAGCCGTTCCAGCGAAAACCACTAGAATAAATAAAAGCAAAAAGATCAGGATGCGGTTTTTCATATAGATGTGATTAAATTTATCTGACAAATGTAGGGGAATATAATTAAACAAAGAATTAGCATTTTACCATCGAATGGCGGTATAATTACGAAGTTGAATGAAAAAACAAGGCATCTCTTACGCGTCTAACTGTTATTATTCTGGGTTATGTGTTTTTTCACTATGTTTGTTGTTCTTTTTAAAAATTTCATCAATAAAAACCAAAAGGAAAATCAATATGAGTAATGATATCATCATTAAAGTTTCAAGAAACACCGAAAATGCACCAAAGTGTGCTGTGTCTACCCAAACGGTAGCTTTTTCACATTACAATAATATTTCAGCTCAATTACCTGTTGATGTAGCATCTGGCGAAATAGTGGCTGGTGGTGTAATGGAGCAGGCAAATCAGTGCTTAGTAAATATTAAAGCCATTGTAGAAAGTATCGGTCATGTGATGGACGATGTAGTCAAAATCAATATATTTCTTAAGAATATCGCAGATCTTGACGCTGTAAACGAAGTGTATACAAAATTCTTTCAAGGTCCTCTTCCTACGCGAACTTCAGTTGCAGTTGCAGCTTTACCAATAAATGATGCTTTAGTACAAATGGATGCACTTATTTCAAACGGTGAAGGCACCCCTCCACAAGCCCCTTGTGATCTTATAAAAGTATCAAGAAATACAGAAAATGCACCCAAATGTGCTTTACATACACAAACGGTAGCTTTTTCTCATTACAATAACCTATCATCTCAATTACCAATCGACCCAAAAACAGGTGAAATGATAGCTGGTGGTGGAAAAGAACAAACCGAACAGTGCTTAAACAATATTAAAGCAATTTTAGAAAGCATTGATCACGTTATGAACGATATAGTTAAAACCACCATATTCGTAAAAAATATCTCGGATATTGATGCTGTAAACGAAGTTTTTCCAAAGTTTTTCCAAAGCTACGTTCCTGCACGTACAATAGTTAATGCCTCAGCTTTACCTAAGGATGCTTTGGTACAAATTGACACAGTTATTTCACATGGAGATGGCACACCGCCACAACTTGTTGAAGACACCCGTTTTCTTGTTATAGAAGCAAACAATACCGAAAATGCTCCTAAAGCTCAATATTCACATACTGTAGCTTTTTCTCATTACAATCATATTTCTGGTCAATTACCTTTAGACCCAAAAACTGGTGAAATAGTAGCTGGTGGAGTAAAAGAGCAAGCTGAACAGTGCTTAAAAAATATCAAGGCCATTATAGAAAGTGTTGATCACGTTATGGACGATACCGTAAAAATCAATATCGCCCTTAAAAATATCGCAGATATTAGTACTGTAAACGAAGTTTACACAAAATTCTTCACAGGCGATCTTCCTGCACGTACAGTAATTGGTGTTTCAAATATACCAATGGATGCTTTGGTACAAATTGACGCAGTTGTTTCTAATGCTGAAGGTACACCTCCTGCGTAAGAAAGAAATAAAAGATCCACAAAGGTCTATGAATTAAACTAAGCCTTACAGAAATGTGAGGCTTTTTTGTTTTGAATTCATGACTCAATAGCCAAATAATTGTATACCAAAGAGGGGTAATTTATTCTACTGAATAATACCCCAAACTTTTTCATGAAACAGACTATTCTATACTAGGTCTCCGGAAGAAATGAAATCCACAACTTCCTTCTCCAATGCTTTCCATTTTGGAAGCAGAATAATATAGAGAATTAGGCCATAAAGAAGTAGTCTAACAGCCATTGAAGGCGCATATCCACCAATTCTGAGGAAAGTAGAATCAGATTTTTGCTTTAATTTGATAGACACACCTGTCCACCCGCTTTTTTTAATTACAATATCCGCTCCTATTAATGAAGTAAATTCAACTTCATATCCTTTTTGAACAAAATGGGAGGACAAAAGAGCATGTAAGTTCTCTTTTGTTAATGAAGGATTGTGTTTTAAGATAACTTGTGCCATTATTATTAATTTAAGTGAGTTCTGAAATTTATTTTCTCTTTTGATCTGAAAAATTGCAGAACCATTTACTAATTTCCCAAATCTTTCCAAATATAGCAATTTTTTAAAAGATGGTATTTTTCGAGACAATCGAAAATCCTGCTTCTCGAATACTAAGACGTGAATCTCAATAAAACTACTTAATAAAATCTCCAATATTGGTAGTAAGGGTAATCACGTTTGGCGAACCTGCCAAATGATAAGCAGAACGTGAATAGGAAAAATACAGCTTCTTTAACCTAAAACCAAAGCCCCAACTAAAGCCAACTGTACTAAGTTTGGTCGGCACAACCATTTCTTGGCGGCGTTGATAATTATACCCGACCCTAAGACTAAATGAGCGAGAAGGAGAAAGTTCTGCACCGATAACCACATGCCTCATCAGTTTATCTGAAAAAGCGGACAGTTTGTTTTCTTCAATAATTTCACCGGTTAAAGGATCCACATCAATATCACTAGCATCCTGATAACGAATATCCCACTTATATAAATGGTGGAACAGAAATGAAAAGCGAAGAGGAACATGCATAAGTCGTTTACTCAAACCCAATTGCACATCAAACGGTAAGGGTTCAATATTTCCATTGGTATATGGAACCAATTGACGACCTGCATTTCGGACCAAAAAAGTAGTGCTAAAATATTTATCGTCGTTATAATAACTTGCGGCCAGATCAACTGCTACACCAGTAGAATGCTCCGTATACATATCTGAATAGATAAACTTGGCATTAGCGCCAATGGTGAATCCAGGATGCAATTCCCTACCCCAGCCCAATACCACTGCCATATCATAGGCATTGAATTTACCCAAAACATTTCCGTAAATATCGGTTTCCTGAAAACTACCGTAATTCAGATATTGAATATTGGCGGCAAAAGATCCAATTTTATTAAAAGTATGCGAGTACGTTACAAAGGCATAATTTATTCCACTGAAATAATTGGTATAATTTAAAGCCAGACTTTGATGCAGAGAATCGCTAATATAGGAGGGATTCGAAAGTACCAGACTCACATCATCGTCGTGAACACTCATCATATTTCCCCCCATCGCTGTTATGCGACTGGAATTGGAAAGCTCCAGAAATGAGAAGACTCGGTTCATGCCATTTTGCCCAAAGACAAAAACGCTGGTAAACAAGATGAAAAATGTTAGGATTATTCGCTGCACAAAATTCAGATTTTCCATTCAACGCATAAAAGTAGATAATATTTTATTTATGGGTGGGATTAGAGAGATTTTTATGGAAATTGTGAGGAGGAGCGTAAATATGTTTCCCACAAAGCACGCGGAGGACACTAAGACTAAGAAATAGAATGCAGATGGCTTTTCTTATGCACCTCTGCGGCTTTGCGAGAAATAGAATGCAGATGGCAATCTTATCGCACTCCTTCCAGTGCCGACGATTCCAAGCCGCATACTTGTATATTCGTGCGACGTTGGAATGCCGTCACAAGCCT
>JAFGWG010000078.1 GCA_016937255.1 Bacteroidales bacterium | reverse complement strand
GATATATTATTCGACTACAAAAAGGTGAGTAATTTGAAGTATCTAAAACATTTACAGGGGTTTATGTTTTTGAATGATTAAAATTAACTGTTCTTTTATTGTAAAATTTTACATTGTTTAACATGGATTTACAGGAAAGCTGGCGAAAAAACTGGCGCCAAAGCAACCCAGGTTTAATATATCACGATACATGTATTTAATATAATACGTGTACTCATGTGTGTGTATTAATGCAATTTTATGTATATTAGTACAGGATTTAATGAAACATCATGATAACCCGCAAACTTCTTCCATATATAGTTGACAATTTAAAGCCCGGATTTGCTGTTGGACTATTTGGCGCAAGGAGAACTGGAAAAACTGTGCTGATGAACCAGGTTGCACAAGAAATACCAGGTAAACCTCTGATTATCTCCGGTGAGGATTTTGATGTCCAGGAAATCTTCTCCAGTCAAAAACTAAGTCTGCTGAAATCAACCACCTCTGGCTATACTCACCTATTCATTGATGAAGCACAAAAAATCCCAAACGTAGGGATTAATCTTAAATTAATCGTTGACAATATTCCTGGTATTAGTATCTTTTTTACAGGGTCATCGTCATTCGAACTATACAATCAGATTGGAGAACCGTTGACAGGCAGAAGTATATTTCTGAATTTATTTGGTTTCTCACAGGAAGAACTGAATGATGATTTCCTTGAAGCAAGAAAAACACTGGATAATAAGCTTATTTACGGCTTGTATCCCCAGGTATATCTGGAGCCGGGAAATGTCCAAAAGGAGGAAGTCCTGAATGGAATCAAAAACGGCTATTTGCTTAAGGATATCCTTGAATTTGATCTTCAAAAAGATTCTGTTTTTGTATTGAATCTTTTGCGTCTCATTGCTTTCCAGATAGGTCAGGATATTTCATATTCAGAAATAGCTGGCAGACTTCAGGTCAATGTCAGAACTGTACAGCGCTACCTGAATATTCTGGAGAAGATGTTCATTCTTTTCTCACTTCAAGGATTGAGCCGGAATATGAGAAATGAATATACGAAAACACCCCGCTATTACTTTTGGGATAATGGTATTAGAAATACATTGATCGCTAACCTTAATCCACTTAATATCAGAAATGATATTGGTCAGCTCTGGGAGAATTATTGTATTTCTGAACGTCAAAAGTACCTTTCGTATAATAGGATCTCGGCAAATAAATTCTTCTGGCGAACCTATACTCAAAAAGAAATCGATTATATAGAGGAAAGAGAAGGTATCCTGCATGCTTATGAGATGAAATACTCCGGAAGATCCGAAAAAGCACCTTCTCTATTCCTGGAAAACTATCCTGAATCAGAATTTACTGAGATTAACAGAGAAAGCTACCTGGACTTTCTGAAAATGAAATAAGTTTTTTTAATTCATTCAAATGTGGCAGGTTCACTGTTTTCAGTTGGAATCCATGACAAGTGAATCCCTGTTAGCGCTGCTAAGATCTCTGAAATCCACATTTTTCAGGAAAGTCATGATTTTATCGATATCGGATTGCTTGTTGAAGGAAGACGTTTCCTTTTGGTGATCCGTTGAAGTGAATTCAACTGTTACAGAGCTTATTTTTTCAGTTTCCCATCCGTAAATTCTGTTTTGTGAAAACCCAGAGATCTGCAGACCTAACAGTAAGAGGATAGAAATTAACATTGTTTTCATGATTCTGTGCATTTAATTAAATAAAAAGCTTTGTCATAATGAGGATGCACATTCCTGAATAATTCCATAAAATTTAACCGATATAATTATTCGCCTTTTGCTTTTTTCCTTCAGGTTCCATCTGCGGGAAGAATGAAACATCCAGGGAAAAAACTGCTCAAACTGACTTAATAATACCGGAGAAAGGTGGTCGTTTCCACCAACCTTTCCCTCAAATTCTGGCGCCAAACTGGCACCAT
Source organism: Bacteroidales bacterium (assembly GCA_016937255.1). GTDB lineage: Bacteria > Bacteroidota > Bacteroidia > Bacteroidales > DTU049 > BM518. The sequence continues at coordinate 12,562 of JAFGWG010000078.1, read as the reverse complement.
GCTTTTATGAATTTCTTCAACTGCACATAGATTAATCGCCACCTGGAGAGCAAGTCAGAACGATATAGGTACCGATGCCTGAAGGCACATATTTGAATTTTATATACATTTGACTAAATGTAAAAAATGGTCGTTTTTTCATACAAAAAGCAATGAAAAAATTAATATGCTTTTTTGCCCTTCTATTGATTCTTTCGGGATGTAAAAAAGAAGGAGGACAATTGGTTTGTACTATGACATACAATGTCTCAAATACAAAGAACACCGAACTCAGTTTAAAATCCATAAATGAGTCGAAAAACGACCAGTATACGCAGTTTGGTGACTTTATCACCAGCATTACACCCGAAAGGTTTTTAGGAAAATTCCTGCAAATGACGCTTTCGAATCTCTTCCTTAGCGAGTGGGAGTTGGGTATTGATTTTTTTGACAACCACCTTGACATGGCAGATCCCATTCGACTGGCAGATTTCAGTAATAACAGCACCGTGGTATTTACCCCCGAAGAGGTAAATGTCAGAGAGGATGCTTTGCTTCATTATTTCATGCTTATATGTCTGTTTTTTTACCAGGAATTTGAGTTGCCCGAACAATATGAGGATTTTAGTGGTAATGATTTGCAATATTTGAATTTCGACGGAGGAATAGGCAGCACTTTCGACGGTGCTACAGTGGGTTCAGAGAAGATTGGTTGTTTTGTGCGGGCAAGCCATGAAAATCTTATGGCTCCGATTTTTGATCCGAACTGGAAAGGATTTGATGGGAACTATCCTGTGACGGCTCACCATTATATTTTCGGGAATACGGATTCCACATTTGTGTTTTACCCCAAGGGACCACAGGAAAGAACTGTTGATAATCCCATGGCCGATTATAATGTATATATTATCAGGAGCAATAAGTATACACCTGTAACCATTGAAAGAATCCCGGAGGGAGAAACAAAAACGATCCGGGGAATAATGAGTTTTAATACTACCGATTTGATACACATTTATGCCGGGGCAGACAATATTCCTTACACAGCTGATGATATTTTTGTATATGCCCCGTATTTTTGGGAAAGGATATCGGTGATCTTAGAGTACACTTAAGAATTAAGATTTCAGAGCACTGGTGGGAAAAACGGAGGCACTGACCACTCGGCGCCAGGATCATGATTCTAATGCATGTGTCAATTAATCAACGCGATATGATGATCAACAAAAATCGGCCTGACATGGTCAACTAGTCCGTTTTTTCCAGTCTTCACCTTCAAACACCTGAGAAATGAGACGGCACAATACATGATCATCCCGACCATTGAGCTCAGAAGGAGGTTAAGGAAGAACTTAATAAGGTACCGAAATGGGGAAAACCTGGAACTCAGATTGTGGTTGATGGACGGTCATCTAGTTGACACCACATCCATGGGTCTTGAGGGTGAATGGTATTATCTGAGCAAGGGTGTTGGGGGAGGCAGTATGATCGATGGTACGGACTGGAATTATACGCGCTTCTGGAATAATTGGATCCTGGATTCCCGGGGATGAAACTCAAACTGCACACGAGAAAATAATAACCACAACTCTTTCAAAATCTTAGCATTAGTTAGCTCTGGAATTTGAGAATCCAGAAGGATCTCTCCCTGGATGGGATAAAAACTCAAACTGCACCACAGGGTGATTGCAGCTTGATTTTCAATTGACCACCCATCACCCCCGGGAGAGGCCGGGCCCCCGGGCTCCACCCAGGTGTCGCCGTTTCCCGCCTCCCTATATAATAATCCAACCACCTTTGGGGGGGTATAGTCATGCGTCCAAATCGAAAAAAAATTTTGGGTCGGAACCTGAAAAAACCTGAAAAATGGTCAAAACCGATTTGAAAATTTTGCCAAATTTTTCAATAAAACAAACCATTTTTATATTGAATTTCGAGATAGTGAAAATAAATCGCTACCTTGGACAAACCTATTTCCACTGGCATGAACCGAATAAAAGAAGTACTTGAAGAAAAGGGAATAAAACAGACCTGGTTAGCTGAACAGCTTGGGAAATCATATAATATGGTAAATGGATATGTTCAGAATAGACAGCAACCTAGATTGGAAGTGTTAATCCAAATCGCTGAAATACTTGATGTAGATGTGAAAGATTTAATAGAGAGTACAAAAAAGTAAATTATAACAATCTGATAAAAATCAAATGACTCAAAAACAACTAGAAGATTACCTTTGGGGGGCAGCTAATATTCTGAGAGGAATGATTGATGCGGCTGACTTTAAACAATACATATTTCCACTGCTGTTTTTCAAGCGGGTTTCGGATATCTGGGATGAAGAATACCAGGAAGCTCTTGAGCTTTCCGATGGCGACATGGACTACGCGCAGTTTCGTGAAAACCACCGTTTCCAAATTCCTGATGGCTGCCATTGGAAAGATATCAGAGCAACTTCTACCGATATAGGTAAAAAACTCCAAAATGCTTTGCATGAAATTGAGAAAGCAAATTTTGAATTGCTTCATGATGTTTTCGGTGATGCCCAATGGACAAATAAACGCAGATTAAGTGATGAAAAACTGATTGACCTGATTGAGCATTTTTCTGAAATGAAACTCACTGTGGCTGAAGTACCCCACGACATGATGGGGGAAGGTTATGAATACCTCATTAAAAAATTTGCGGACGATAGTGGACATACAGCTGCCGAGTTTTACACCAACAGAACTGTTGTGGAGTTGATGACACGGATAACAGATCCAAAACCGGGTGAAAGTGTCTATGATCCCACCTGTGGTTCTGGTGGCATTCTATTGAACTCTGCTCTTTACCTAAAAAAACAGGGAAAGGAATACCGAAACCTGAAATTATATGGGCAGGAATTAAATCTAATTACATCTGCCATTGCCCGAATGAACATGTTTATGCATGCTATAGATGAATTTCTGATTGTTCAGGGCGATACCTTAGACCAGCCACAGATTTTGGAACATGACGAATTAAAGCAATTTGATGTGGTCATGGCCAATCCACCATATTCAGTGAAACGATGGAGCCAATCAAAATTTGCGAATGATCCGTTTGGCCGAAATATATGGGGAACGCCGCCCCAAGGCAATGCCGATTATGCCTTTCAGCAACATATCATTAAAAGCCTAAAACCTGACACCGGAAGAAGTGTTTCGCTCTGGCCACATGGAGTATTGTTTCGTGATGCCGAGGCAAACATGCGTAAAAAGATGATTCAAAATGATGTTGTAGATGCTGTTATTGGACTTGGAAAGAATCTTTTCTACAACAGCAGTATGGAGAGCTGCCTTCTGGTGTGCAATATGAACAAGCCAAAGGATCGTAAAGGAAAAATCATCTTTATCAATGGAGTAAATGAGGTACGGTTGGAACGCTCAGATGCCTGGTTGGAAGACCATCACATTAAAAAGATGGCAGATACCTTCTGGGACTTTAAAGACAATGAGGGATTTGCCACAGTGATGACTAATGAAGAGGTGCTGGAAAACAAGGGTAATCTTAGCTTGCAACTTTATGTGAAGCAGAAGAATGGAAATTCCAAACTATATAATACAGAGGAACTTGTTGGAGAAATTAAGTCCGGTCAAAGAAATATTGAATATTCAATGAAAGATCTACTCAATAAATTGAATGAAATTGGGATTAAGGTATGAAGTTGAATAAAGGAAATTGGAAAAGAGATAGACTCGGAGTTTTTTGCTTAAGAGCAAAAAATATCGATCAGAAAAAGCAATTTGGAATATTCAATTATATCGACATTGGAACAATAGATTCAGAATTAAAAAGGGTTTCAGAGATACAGAATATAGAATGGGAAAAAGCTTCACCAAGGGCAAGGCAAATTATACAAAAGGGAGATACTTTATTCTCAACAGTAAGAGTAAATCTTGAAAGAATTGCATTTATAGACTTTGAATTAGAAAATACTATTGCCTCCACGGGCTTTACAGTAATTCGCTCAAATGGTACCATGATTCCAGAATATCTTTTCTATACTGTAAGCGCACCAAATTTTATAGAACGACTTATCCAATTACAAAAAGGAACCGCCTACCCCGCAGTCACCGATAAAATCGTTTTTGATCAAGAAATCGTAATACCTCCGATCGAAGAGCAAAAACAGATAGCCACTTTGTTTCAGAGCATAGATGCATCCATAGAGAGTATCAAAGCACAGGAAGGGAATTTATTAAAACTAAGGACCATACTAACTACGGAATTAATATCATCGAAACCGAGGTTTGGAGATTTGTTAAATGGAAATTGTAAACAAGTTACTCTAGGGGATTTAGCAAAAGAATCCAGAACAACTTCAAAAAATCCTTATGAAGAAGGTATTGAAAGATATGTGGGGTTGGAACATATTGAGCCTGGCAATTTGAAGATTCAAGGTTGGGGAAATGTCTCAGATGGGACAACCTTTACAAAGGTTTTCGAAGAAGGTGATGTACTGTTTGGCAGAAGAAGGGCTTATTTGAAAAAAGCTGCCAAGGCTGATTTTAAAGGTTTGTGTTCAGGTGATATTACAGTTTTGAAAGCTAATTCAAAGAACATCCTGCCTGAATTACTACCCTATTATATGTCTGCTGATCCAGTTTTTGAATTTGCGGTAAGTAATTCGGCCGGCTCACTTAGTCCAAGGGCAAAATGGAAAGACTTATCGAAAATGGAAATTTCCCTACCGGAATTAGAAGTTCAAAAGGAGATTATTAAAGTTTTTCAGTTACTCGACAAGAATATCGATGAATTATTACATCAGAAAGAGATTCTGAAAGAACTCAAACATAAATTATTGGACGAAATATTAGGATAATGGGATTTAACGAACTCAATAGTGTAGAATACTATTTTATTCATAAGCTCACAGGCGTAAACCTGAATGAAGCTAAAGATGGTCATGCATTAGAAGAATCAATCGAACCTTATGATACAGTGAAGTGGAGATATGTACCTGCTGAATTGCTGAAACGTGATATCACTGAAGTTTTATTAGAAAAAGAATTGAAAAATTCCTTATGTAAGCTGAATCCTGATATTGACAAAAATCCCGAAAACGCAGATGAAGTTATTCGAAAGCTAAGAGCCATTTTAATCACTGTTGCCAATGTAGGATTGGTTCGTGCCAACGAAGAATTCACCAAATGGCTTAGAAATGAACTTACTATGCCTTTTGGCCCCAAAGGGGAGCATGTAAAAGTGAAAATCATTGATTACGATGATCTGAAGAAGAACTCGTATATAATGACAAACCAGTTTAAGGTACATGCCCGTGAAACCAAGATCCCGGATGTAGTTATGTTCATAAATGGTATTCCGGTAATAGTTGGAGAATTAAAAACACCGGTACGCCCGGCAATAAGTTGGTATGATGCAGCCCATGAGATTCATGATATATACGAAAATTCTGTTCCCCAACTTTTTGTACCAAACATTCTATCTTTTGCTTCAGAAGGTAAAGAGCTATTTATCGGTGCGGTAAGAACCCCTCTTGAATTTTGGGCCCCCTGGCGTATTGAAAGCGATAAAGATGAGTTAATCCAATTTGCAGGACTACAAGATGTTGGGAAACAACTAACTCATCTATTAAAGCCTTCAACTCTGCTTGACATATTACAATTCTATTCGGTATATGGAACCAATAACTCCAAGAAGAAAATCAAGGTAGTATGTCGCTATCAACAATATGAGGGAGCAAATGCAATTGTGAATCGGGTACTGGAAGGTCGCATTAAAAAAGGATTGATATGGCATTTCCAGGGATCAGGTAAATCACTACTTATGCTATTTGCTGCACAGAAACTCCGTAAGCAATCAGAATTAGGGAATCCAACAGTACTAATTGTAGTAGACAGAACCGATTTAGACTCACAGATAACAGCCTCATTTGCTTCCGCAGATGTCTCAAACTTTGTAACTACGGATAGTATCAAAGAACTCAACACCTTGCTTGAAAGAGATACCCGGAAGATTATTATTACTATGATTCATAAGTTCAGGGATGCATATCCTGATATGAATCATCGTAAGAATATCATTTTGATGGTAGACGAAGCTCACCGGACGCAAGAAGGAAACCTGGGCCGGCAGATGAGGGCAGCACTTCCAAATGCATTCTTGTTTGGGCTAACTGGAACTCCCATCAACAAGGCCGATAAAAATACATTTTGGGCCTTTGGAGCAATAGAGGATGAAGGCGGTTATATGAGTCGCTATACTTTTCAGGACAGTATCCGTGACAAAGCAACACTTCCTCTACATTTTGAACCCAGATTACCGGACTACCATATTGATAAAGATGCATTGAATACAGCTTTTCAGGAATTAGCCAATGACCTCAGTGAAGAAGACCGAAACAAACTCAGTCAGAAGGCGGCTAAAATGAATGAATTCCTTAAAGCTCCTGAACGAGTCCAAACAATAGTTGAAGACATCGTTGAACATTATAATAAGCAATTAGCTCCCGAAGGATTTAAAGCTTTGATTGTGACACCCGATCGATATGCCTGTATTCTGTACAAAGAATCATTGGATAAATTAATGCCCGAAAATAGCAGTCGGGTTGTGATCAGTACTTCTGCTAATGATGATTTTGATTTCAAGCAAAAATGGGGTATAGATAAAGATAAACAGGAAAAAATTGTAGAGGAGTTTAACGATCCAAATACTGCTTTGAAATTCATTATTGTTACAGCCAAACTGCTAACGGGTTTCGATTCTCCTGTTTTACAAACCATGTACCTGGATAAATCTTTGAAAGACCACACACTTTTACAGGCTATTTGCCGTACAAACAGACTTTTTCCCAATAAAACATTTGGAAGAATTGTGGATTATTTTGGTGTGTTCGACGATACCGCACAAGCTCTTGCATTTGACGAAGAGACAGTTAAAACGGTAATCACCAATTTGCAGGAATTGCGAGACAAACTTCCTGAATACATGGATAAGGCCTTAGCACATTTTGAAGGTGTCGACAGAACAAAAGAAGGATTTGAAGGACTTCAAGAAGCCCAAAACGCAATCAATACCAATGAGAAACGAGATGCCTTTGCTAAGGACTTTTCAACCTTATATAAACTCTGGGAAGCCTTAAGCCCCGATGAAGTATTGAATCAATTTCAGAAGGATTACAAATGGCTTTCTCAAGTCTATACATCAGTAAAACCGTCGGCAGACGACAATGGAAGATTATTATGGCATGCTTTGGGAGCACAAACAACGGCTTTGATTCATGAGCACATCCATGTCTCTGGCATCAACCACGAAATGGAGGAAATGGTATTGGATTCGGAACTTATCGACGAATTAATGAATAAGAAGAATCCGAAAGAGGCAGAGCGGATTGTAAAAATCCTGATTAGTCGTTTCAAAAAGAACTCAGGTAACCCAAAATTCAAAGCACTTGGCGAACGCTTACAAGAATTGCGAGATAAAGCTGAACAAGGACTAATCAGCAGTGTGGAATTCATCAAACAATTGTGTGAATTAGCCAAGGACACTTTACGAGCTGAAAGAGAAATCATATCCGTTCAAGAACAGAAAACCGCCAAAGCAGCCTTGACAGAACTATTCCTGGAAATGAAAACCGATAAAACTCCTGCAATCGTTGAAAGAATAGTAAATGAGATTGATGAAATTGTAAAGTTCGTTCGCTATGACGGTTGGCAAAGCACCGTTACAGGAGAAAGACTTGTCCAAAAGGAACTAAGAAAAACCCTTTTAAAATATAAGCTTCATAAGGAAGAGGAATTGTTTAATCGTGCCTATGAATATATCAAGGAATATTATTAATACCCCTAATTGCTCTCAGTTTATTATCATTTCAATTCTTCCCAAACTACGCTAAGAACTGTATTATACTTTGGAGTAATGATACAGTATTCATAGAATCTGAAATCATTATCATTTTCCCAGGATTTTAATTCAAACCAGGTCGATTTCCATATTTGCTGTTTGCTATCTTCTTTTCTATAAATCTTCTGCTCATTGAAAAATTCAGCGGCAACGGAGTCTTCAGGAGGGGGTAATTTAGTTCTGTCGTTTATATAATGAGGGTATTCTTCTGGACGCTTCCAATACTTTATCTGGTTATTAAATGAGTAGAATAAACATATTGGATGATCACCCAGTTCAAAATACTTATATACTGTTGACGTAAGACTTGTCTGGAATCTTTCTGCTAAATGTCTCAATAAATCTGGGCCAAACTTATTGCCCTTACATTCAGCTTTAAAGAGCTTCTCAGGCATAAGCACCTCTGATGCAAATTCATTTGCTTCAGTTTCTTGGTGTCCATTTTTAAAATATTCTAATGTTGCATCAGTATCATTGTGAACCAGGATTAAATTTCGATGTAATTCAAAATGCCCAAGTTCATGTGCGATAACAAATCTCCTTTTGCCCTCATATGAAATATCTGAATTCACTGTAATTATCGCTTTTGTTTTCCCAAATACAATTCGCCCTTCTGAATTGGATAAAGGTTTTTCGATTAATGTTGCACCTCGACCGTATACAATTAAATCCAAAGGGATACTTGTGGGATCATCAATACCACATTCTGACATCATTTGTTGAGCAGCTAACTTGCCAGGGGACATTTGGCTAATCTTTATCCAATTCTTCCATTAATTTAACCAAATCGACATCCGTTAAGACATCACGAATTTCTTCATCTGACCACTCTTCAAGTTTTCTATATTGGAAAGAAGGGGTCTTTGATTGAAGCAGTGAAATTAATGTTTCCGTCGTTTTTTGTGCGTTTTCCTCAATGGATTTCCTCACAATTTTAAAGGCTTTTTCCAGCAATGACTGCTCTTGATTTTTGTTAGAGATTGCCTTAGCCATGAATTTAACCTTCTTCATGTACCTACCTGCATAGTCTTGTTCCTCTACAATATTAACCCCTTCTTCTTCCAGGTATTTCTTGGTGTACTCTATATCGTCTCTTAGCATCTCGAGTTCAACACTATCGATATAGTCAAGAATATTCTTACTGTTTTTTTCAGTAGCCATTTGCTGCTAAATTAATTTGTATAATTTCTCTTCTTCGTTTAAATCTTCTCCACGCATTATGAAAGTCTTCGTCACTTAGACCAATCTCTTTCTTTATTTCAACCGGTTTGATAATCCCATCGGCCAAACATTCAAAAATAAGTAACTCATCATCCTCGGCACCGGCATCCTGCAATTCAACAAAAATCTGTTTTCGAAGTTCACTCCCGATCATTGTCTCTTCAGTATCAAGTTCAGACGCAATACTTTCATTAAGTATGAATTCATTGTCACCAACATTAGTTTGATTATCTTTCTTATTAAATATATTATTGATATGACTATCTATTACGCCAACTATAAATTCATCAAAATCCGGATATCTTTCAATATTCCAATTTCTAATCTTCTCAATGAATATTTTATTGATTACTTCTCCAACGACTGATCTTGAAAAGTCCTTTAGCCTATCGTTGGGCCACTTCACTTCGTATCGATTTCGCAGAATCCAATAACATCGCCCCAACAACCTTAACCAGTATTGTTCCCAATCCCGATTTTGAAGTTGCTCCATTAGGAGGTCTTCAGAGGCAATAGTTTTGATTTTTACCATCGTCATATAGTATAGAATGCTGCGAATTCAAAATAAATTACCATCGGATGGTAAATATCAGACGTCTGTCAGCATTATATATCGGAGATGCAAGATAACTAAAATTATGTCAGTAAAGGACTTAATGAAGGTTATAATGTTCTGATAGATAGTTGAATTATTAACATTAAAAAGAAAAGTTATGGGTTTTGATAAAAACAAACATCTGGAAAATGTACTGGAGAGTCATAAGATGAAGCATGTGGATGATCTTATGAAGAAATCCATTATTAAACGAGAGGAGATTAAGGATGCTCTAAAAGAAAAATTTGGAGATGAAGTTATTTCTCGAGCAATAAATTCTGGTTCATACGCAAAACATACAGCTATAAATACCAAGTTTGATATTGATATCTGTCAACCGTTTAGATACAAAGGATTTGGCACACTTGAGGAAATGGCAGATGCAGTATATGATTATTTCAAAAATGAATATAAGGACGAGGACATAGTATCTTATAAAACTAAAAAGCAGCGTGTCTCAACTGGATTAACATTCTTGATTGATGGAGCAGAAATTCAAATGGATGTTGTGTCTGGAAGAGAGTTATTAGAAGATGATTATTCATCTACTACCAGGCTGAACCTGTATGTAAGGCCTAAAAACTTGGATCCTGCCACATCAACTCAGACCAACATTCAGAAACATGTGGATCTAATCAAGGGAAAAGGTGATGAACGTTGCATTATAAGGCTATTGAAAGCATGGAAAGTAAGCTCAAATACAGATATCAAGTCCTTTTTCATGGAACTTATTACTATACGTGCTTTTAATGCTGCACCGGAAATTCCAACAGATATGTGGGGAAAATTGGAAATGGCAATGGAATTTATCCGTGACAATGTTAAGACTATTCGATTGGAAGATCCGGCAAACGCCAATAATGTTGTTTCTGATACATTAACTGATCTTGAAAAAGAAATGCTATCCCAAAAAATGGATACCATGCTTCGCCAGATTAATGATAACGAGGAGAATCTGAAGATATATTTTCCGCTGAATAAACAGTTCCATTCTGAAGAGGAAAAGAAAAAGCTTGCGGCACTTGAAATGTCTAGAAGGGGAGTGGTATCAAAACCATGGCGAAACGATTAATGAAGCGACTTCTACAAGATATTGATCATGCGATCAAATATTACCCTGGACTTGAAAAGGTAGAATCAAGCAATGAATTAAGAGTAAGGGGTATTATTATATTGAAGCATCCTGAAATAGGGGAATATGATAGGTACACTGTTTCAATCAGCTTTCCTAGATGTTACCCCAATTGCTTTCCAAAGGTAATTGAGGTAAGTGAAAAAATACCAAAGGTGGCGGATCGTCATGTTAACTCTGATAACACATTGTGTTTGGCGGTTGAACCAGAAGAAAGGATATTATGTAGAAATGGCATCACGTTTAAATATTTCTTGGACAAAGTTCTTGTACCCCATTTGAGTCGAGAAACTTATTGGAATTACACTGGGAAATATGAAGATGGTGAATATAGCCATGGGATTGAAGGATTATGGGAATACTTTGGGCAACTCTTGAACGCTACTAAAAAAGAGGATGTTTTGAATGAACTGGAAAAAATGCTTCATGAGAAATGGCTGGGTAGAAATGCCCCATGTTTTTGTGGAAAGGCCGCCAAATTTAAAAACTGTCATAGGAAGAAATGGGAAAGAGTTATGTTATTAGGGCAAGATTATCTTTTGAACTGGCTTGACATATTACAAAATGACCGCCAAAATTCGTCAAATATATGACACCTATGATGTTGAATCTTTTTTTTAATGGATAAAACAATGAAGAAGAAAAACACACTTGACATCAAAGAATTGTTCTTGAACCTTCAGGAGGAAATGAAGCAAAGCCTCAGAATTTGCCGAAATCACATTGACCACCCGGGATCAAAGGGTGATGCTTCGGAAAATGAATGGATTAATTGGTTGAAAGAATATCTACCTAAAAGATATATGGTTGATAAAGCATTTGTAATCGACCATGAAGGTTTCGTAAGTGAACAGATAGATGTAGTGATTTATGACCGACAGTATTCACCGTTTGTATTCCACCATCTTGGAATCAAATATATACCTGCTGAAAGTGTTTATGCAGTTTTTGAGGTCAAACAGGAAATGGACAAGGGAAACATAGAATATACAGCAGGAAAAATTGAAAGCGTTCGAGAATTAACTCGGACATCAGCCCCAATAGTCCACGCAGGAGGAACAATATCAAATCCAAAGAAACCATTTGAGATAATTGGAGGGATATTAACAACCGAAAGTGGTTGGAATCCACCTCTTGGAGAAAGCTTTGAATCACTGATCTTGTCGCTTAAAGGACACCAGAGTATCAATATTGGATGTTCAATTACTGATGGTTCATTCAGGGTATTGAACGAACAAGGCAGGGTCACTATTCAGAAATGCAAGGAGGATGAAGTATTGATTTTTTTCTTTTTAAACTTACTAATAGAATTACAGAATCGAGGGACAGCTCCAGCTATGGATATTTTAGAATACGCAAAAGCACTTGAGTCGATATAAATGACCACAGAAAGTTGTCAATTCCCACCACTCTTCTATCCAAATTTTGCCGATAATCTGGCAAGAATCTGGCAACAACGAAAAAACCACCTACAAAAAAATTCTGTAAGTGGTTGATTATGAAGTGGGCCCAGCTGGGCTCGAACCTAGACTCGCCGTTAAAAATTGGTCCGGTGGACCAATTTAGGCGAGGGCTAGACTGCCGCGGGGGCTCGAGACCGGATGGGGCCACCGAAGCCCGCATGTAAAGATATCGTCTGAATGAGAAACAGGATATAACGAAAAAGCCCGCCGTCGCTAAAGCTATGGCGGGCGGAGGTGGGCCCAGCTGGGCTCGAACCAGCGACCCCCTGATTATGAGTCAGGTGCTCT
>JAFGWG010000077.1 GCA_016937255.1 Bacteroidales bacterium | reverse complement strand
TTTTTGACCGAATAGTAAAAGGAAGGAAATAATTATGGTCATCACTGGTAAAATAAGAATTAGCAAAATAGGAATTTTCCAAAATATCTTTGCCGTCAGAATTTTCCATGCCAACCGTTCTATTACTGACTTATACTCATGGTTTTCTTTTTTATTGAGCTCAATATAGTGCTTGTGATTTCTCATAAGTTCCATAATGAATAACAGTCCAATTGGAACATTTCCAAAAAAGAAAATGAAATCTTGTAACTGAATAGACATAAAAACATTGAACACTATACCGATAAGCAAGAAAATGTTTACTAATACTCCTATAACCGGGCTATAATTCAGCCTTCTCCATGCAGAAATAAAATACGCAATAACAGATAATATTACAATTGCAAGTATTGTAAACCGATGATCTGGTGCAAAAGTAGCAGGTATACAGCAGCTATTAATTCCTGATTCAGAATCGAAGAAAATATAGACTAACCACACTATTACATTAAAATCGAATAACAAACACCCATAAAAACCTAAAATTCGTTTTCCGGTAATAAGAACCCGAATAAAATCAAAAAATATGAAAATAAATCCCAGTAATAATAAATTTTCCATTAAACTATTTTTTCAAAACAATATTTTAGTGAATTTATTGCTTGCCATCAGGAATCATTTCAACGCTAAATCAATCTACCTCACCTCAAACCCATCCCAATCCCTGCCCACAGGAAAGCGATTACGATAGTGTTTTAATTTTTCCAAATCAAGACTGGCAATAGCAATGCGATCTGTTTTATCATCGGGTTTTACAATATACTCACCAAGAGGGTCTACAGCCAAAGATTGCCCGTTAAATTCCCAGCCGTTTTCATCGGAACCCACACGGTTAACTGCAGCCACATAGCTCTGATTTTCGATGGCTCTCGAAATTAGCATTTGGCGCCATTGATAGGCTCTTGCAGCCGGCCAGTTTGCAACATACAAAAGCAGATCGTATTCAAACATACCGTTTTTATAGACATTACGGGTCCACACCGGAAAACGAAGATCGTAACAAACCATGGGGCGGATTCTCCAGCCTTCAAATTCTATGGTAATATTTTCTATTCCTGAGCTATAGTCGAGATTTTCTTCTCCTAAACTAAACAAGTGCTTTTTGTCGTAGGTAAATGTTTTTCCATCAGGATTTACCCATAAAAAGCGATTTAAATATTTTCCGTTTTCACGAATGACAATGCTTCCGGCAATAGCGGCATTATGTTTAGCCGCTTGTGCTTTCATCCATTCATGGGTTTGACCATTCATGGTTTCAGCTATATCTTTTGGGTCGGTGCAAAATCCTGTGCTAAACATTTCAGGCAGCAAATAAACCCGTGCTTTTTCTTTTACTTGGTCGAAAAGGGCTGTAAATTTCTCGCGGTTGGCTTCAGCATCAGCCCAAAATAATTCTGTTTGAAAGAGTGCAATGTTAAGCATATTGGTGATTTTTTACAAATATAATAATTTGGGAATTGGTCATTGGGGAATTGGGAATTGGGGAATTGGGAATTGGGGAATTGGTGATTGGAAAATGGGTGATTGGGAATTGGGAAATTGGGGGAATAGTTCTTGTGCAAAAACGCCCAATCATTTAAACTGCCAATTAACCAATCAACCATTGCTCTAAATTCTGCTCAAAATTTTACAGGCATTTTCAAGCAACTCATTGCTTTTGGCAAAACAAACCCTTACGTATTTCTGGTCGGGTGCATTTTTATAAAAAGGAGAAATGGGAATGGTTGCAATTCCATGTTCTTTTGTCATTCTAATGGCAAATTCCACATCTTTTTCATCGCTAATATCTGAATAATCCAGCAATTGGAAAAATGTTCCTTCTGTTGGAATAAAATTAAACCTTGATTTTTCAATATTATTAAGAAAAAAATCTCGTCTTGATTTGAAAAACGCTGGCAATTGAAGGTAAACTTCAGGATCTTCCATATATTCTGCCAAAGCGTGTTGCATAGGATGATTCACGGCAAACACAAGATTCTGGTGTATTTTTCTGAATTCAAAACTCATATTTTCAGGCGCCAGACAATATCCTGTTTTCCAACCCGTACCATGAAAGGTTTTCCCGAAAGAGCCCACCAGAAATGCTCTTTTTCGCAAGCCTTGAAAGGCAGAAACGCTTAAATGCTCTTTCTCATAGAAAATGTGCTCATGAACTTCATCGCTTAAAATTAGAAGATTATGTTTATCTACAATTTTTTCAAGTGTAAGTAGGTCTTCTTTGCTTAATACGCTTCCGCTTGGATTGTGTGGAGAGTTTATAATAATCATTCGGGTTTTTGGACCAATTGCAGCTTCTACTTCATCCCAATCGGGCAAAAAAGCAGGTGCTTTCATCTGTACAGGAATAGCCTTCCCTCCACAAAGCTGAATTGAAGGGACATAAGTATCGAAAACTGGTTCCAAAACAATTACTTCATCGCCCGGGTGCACAGCAGCAGTAATGGCACAATAAATAGCCTGAGTAGCGCCGGCAGTAATAGTTACTTCCGCTTCAGGATCATAAAAATGTTTGTGCAGAGTTTGATATTTTTCAGAAAGTTTTTCTCTTAAGTACAGCAATCCAGGCATGGGAGCATAAGAATTGAACCCGCTGAAATAATATTTTTTAATGAGTTCAAGTAATACTGGATCTGCGTCAAAATCGGGAAAGCCCTGCGATAAATTAATGGCATTATACTCTTTCGCAAGAGGAGTCATAATGGCAAAAATTGAATTTTCGAAGCCCGGAAGTCTGCTTTTCATCATCCGATTATTATTAATTGCGTATTTTTGTCTTCGCTCAACAATATTTTCAAAAGTAAACAGTTTTTATCACATTGTATTATGTCAGTCTGGAAATTCATAAAAAGCATTCACTTCTGGAAGCACTTAGGTCTGATTATTGTCGCCTTTGGTGTGCTACTTTGGCTTAGCCTGAAGTTTCTCAACCTTTACACTTTTCATGGGCAATCAATAGAGGTGCCTGATTTTACCGGCTACACGACAAGTGAAGTCGATAATATGGACGAAAGTAAACACTATCGTTTTGAGGTCGTTGACTCGGTTTATGACAACACAAAAACTCCGGGTTCAATTGTCAGTCAGCTCCCCCTTCCAGGTTCTCATGTTAAAAAAGGTCGTATGGTTTATTTAACCATCATTGCTTATTTGCCTGAGAAAACCATTTTGCCCAATTTGGTAGATTTTACTTCGCGACAGGCTACTGCTCTTCTGGAAACTCATGGCTTAAAGGTTGGCCGTATAGAATATGTGCCCGATATTGGTCAAACAGTTCTCAGAGCCAAACACAATGGTAAAGTAATCCCCTGGGGAGAGGAAATTAATAAAGGGGAAAAAATTGATCTTGTTATTGGCAAGGGAAAAGGCGACGCAGAAACTTATATCCCGAATGTGGTAGGGAAAAGTCGTAAGGACGCCATTAGAATGATTAATGATGCCGGACTGAATTTGGGAGCCGAGATGTTTGGAAACCCTGATGATACAGTAAATGTTTCAGTGGTAAGGCAAAACCCTCCATTTCGCAAGGATGGCGAAATTGATTTAGGCGAAACCATTGATTTATGGTATGAATAAAACAAGCAAATAAATGAGAATATTCCTTGCATCAATTTTTGTTACATTTCTTGCTTTTAGCCTTTCAGCGCAGGAAGTATTATTGTATTTGAATGAAAATCCTGTTCTAAAAGGGAATAAAACGATTCTTTATAAATCGGGGAAAGCGCAACAAACTATGCCTTTTATTGAGGATTTTTCCACCTATTTTGGATATCCTGATGCAGGGAAATTCACCGATAGCTTGGTGTATATCAGTGGGTCATTTGCATATAAACCCTTTTCTATCGGCGTTGCAACTTTTGATGGATTTAATCAATATGGTGAGTTTTACGATCATGGTAGTAGCTTTCCTTTTACTGCAGATTCGCTGACTTCTCAAAACATTAATCTTGATTCGGTATTTACAGGAACTCCTCATCTGGCAACGGCTGCTGATTCTATTTATTTTAGCTTCTATTATCAGCCTCAGGGTCTAGGAGAAAAACCAGATGTAGAAGATTCTCTTGTTCTTCAGTTTTATGCTGCTAATCAGGATGTTTGGTACGATGTCTGGTCTTCGGAAGGAATGTCTATGCTTCAGTTTCAGGCTTTATACAATGCCGATTGGAAATCTGTGATGATTCCAATTACCGACACTATGTATCTCAATAGCAATTTCCGTTTTCGCTTTTTCAATTATGCCAGTTATGCTGATCTTTCTTTTCCTAGTTGGGCTTCAAATGCCGATTATTGGAATATAGATTATATTTTTATCGATAGCGATAGGGGTATAAACGATAGTTTGCCGGAGGATATTTGTTTTCGTGAAAGAAAGGAAAGCATGCTCGAAGAGCATTATGTTATGCCATGGAATCAGTTTCTCGCTAATGTTGCAGGCGAAATGGCCGGAGAAATTTCTGTTCCTTACAGCAATTACTCCAATGCATTGGTAAATATTACCGAGCGACTTATTGTTACTGATCTTAGTGGAACGTCCAGTACGTATAATTCAGGATTAAGTGCTGCTAATTTGGCGGCATATACTGATACCAGTTTCTATCGAAGCCCTGTTCCTTATTCCTATAATTCTCTAGTAAGCGAAAATGCTGAATTCCTTGTTCAGATGTGCATTAATACAGCAACCATTAGTGATATGATTGCGGGCAATGATACATTGGCTTTTTATCAGCGGTTTTATAATTATTTTGCTAGTGATGACGGTACTCCTGAAGCTGGTTACGGACTAAGTGTTGATGGTGCAATGTTGGCATATGCTTTTACGCTGAATACACCCGACACCTTGCAGTCTGTGCAAATGTATTTTAATCGTGTTATTGATGATGCCAATCAGGTGTATTTTTATTTGACAATTTGGGACGATGATGGTGGGCAGCCAGGCAATATTATTTATCAGCAACAAGGTGTTTTGCCGCAGACTGATACAGGGTTCTATAATTATCACACTTACGTTTTAAACAATCCTCTAACACTCAATGGAACTTTTTATGTAGGATGGGAACAAACTTCGGATGTGGTTCTCAATATTGGGTTTGATATGAACAGCGATCGTAGTGACAGAATATTCTTCAATACTGATGGGAATTGGTACAATACTCTTTACGAAGGGGCACTGATGATTCGTCCAGTAATGGGCTCAAGCCCTAATCCTTTCGTGGGTGTTGAGGAAAATCAGTTGGATTATACGGTATTTCCTAATCCAACAACAGCAGGCAGCAGAGTGAATATTGGCGGTTTAGATGAAACTCCTGCAGTAATTTCTTTGTTTGATCTAAGTGGTCGTTTGATTATGCAGGCTTTTGCTCAGTCTTATATTAACCTACCCGAATTGGAAACGGGGATGTATTTTTTAAGTGTACAGACCGAAAGCGGGCAAATAAGTAGCCGCAAAATCATTGTAAGACCATAAATATGTCTGAAACATCGGAAGAACTTCCAGAAGAAGAACGCGAATTGTACGAGCATTATCGTGTGGTCGTTGATAAAAAACAAAGTGCTTTACGTGTAGATAAATTTTTAGTTAACCGTTTTGAAGGGGTAAGCCGAAATCGCATTCAGAACGCTGCAAAAGCACAGTGTATTCGCTGTAATGATCTTCCTGTAAAGTCTAATTATAAAATTAAACCGGAAGACATAATTACGCTTCTTCTTCCTCACCCGCCAAGAGACACAGAGATTTTTCCAGAAGATATTCCTCTTGATATTGTGTATGAAGACAATTCGCTGCTTATTGTAAATAAAAACCCCGACATGGTGGTTCATCCTGGGTTTAATAATTATACCGGCACTTTATTGCATGCATTATTATTTCATTTTCAAGAAAGTGGACAAGAAGAAACACGCCCTCTTTTGGTGCATCGAATTGATAAAGATACTAGCGGATTAATGGTGGTATGCAAAGAAGAATATGCACAGACCTATCTTGCCAAACAGTTTTTTGAGCATTCTTTAGAGCGAAGATATGTGGCTTTAGTTTGGGGAGACGTTAAAGAAGACGAAGGTCTTGTGGAAGGGTTTCTGGGCCGTGCAAAAAAAGATCGCCGCATGGTAGATGTTTATAGCACTGAAGAGGAAGGCAAATTTGCCCGCACACATTATCGTGTATTGGAACGTTTTGGATGGGTAACTTTGATTGAGTGCAGGTTGGAAACCGGACGAACGCATCAAATTAGGGCTCATATGAAATATCTTGGGCATCCTCTCTTTTCAGATGAAATGTATGGGGGTTGTAGTATTGTAAAAGGCGATCCTACCACTAAATTCAAGCAGTTTGTTCAAAATTGTTTCAAAATAATGCCTCGTCAGGCATTGCATGCTAAAACCATCGGGTTTATTCACCCCGAAACAAAAAAAGAAATGCGTTTCGACTCGGAACTTCCCGAAGATTTTCTTGCTGTAATCGATAAATGGCGAAGATATATGGAGTCAAAAAAGAGGTAAATTATAAGAAGTCTTCTGCCTAATCCACGATTCTAGCATTGGTAAAGGATTAAACATGTTAGTTTTATCTTCTGCTTCCTGTTTTTATTAAAATTTCTTATTATTGTTCTTTAAATTATTAATTTGATTATATGCGTATTATTATCTTTCTGTTTTTTGTGGTTTTTATTCAGCAAATTCTTTTTGCTCAATGGGATAGAACATTTACTCCTGATACTGGTTTTCGGATTACTGATGCTTCAATTCCCAGAATTTTTCAAGATTCGACAAATTATGTTTATTATTTATATTATGTTGATCAGGGAGGAAACCCACCGTCATATCAGACTTCGATAGATGGGCTGAATTTTAGTAATGCTTTGCATCAACCCAATATTCCTGTATTGAACGACACTTCTTTTCTTCATAGTCCAAAAGTTGTTGATTGCCATAATAATACTTATCGCAAATACTGGTATAGTAACGACACAATGCATTCGGCCACTTCTACAGATAGAATGAATTTTACTCTTGATGCTGGTTATTCTTATGTGCTCGATACATCAGATAATGGTTCAAAAGGCGTGGATGATTTTTTTCTTCTTGGTGGTGATAGCATTATGTATATCTATATCGGCGATTTATATGGTCGAAACAATTGCCGAATTGCACTTTCAACGAATAATGGCCAAAGTTTTACATTTATCAGCAAGGATCCTCTTGGAGATTATAATAATGGCGGTGGAGCTAATACTTATGTTGATCCAAAAATTACCAAAATATCACCTTTTGAGTACAGATTGTTTACCATGAAAGGAGGCAATGCCCTTTTCAGCTTCTATACTGCTGATGGATTTAATTATACATTTGAAGGGCAATGTCTAAACACATCCTCCTTTACACAATTTAACTCAACATCATTAAACGATCCTCATGTAATTCATCTTTCTGATGGCAGATATCGAATGTATGTTGCTTCATTTATTGATACTGGGTCAAGTCCATTTTGGGCCATTGTAAGTGCCATTAGCGAGTTTCCTCCCACGGCAATCCGCGAAAATGATACTAATGCACTGCATGTTTTTCCAAATCCTGCATCCGATTATTTAAAAATTCAATTGCCATGCTCTGATAATAAGTTTTATCCGGTAGAAATATTTTCACTAGATGGGAAAATTCTATATAAAAATGAGATTCAGTGTGTTTCTGGCGAATTGTATGTTCAAAATCTTTTTGCCATTCCAAATGGGTATTATTTAGTTTCAATAATACTTGATCAAGAACTGTATTCAAATATAATCCAAATTCAGCATCCATAGATAGCAATTTTTGTAAAATGCCATACATATTTACTACCTTTGCTATATGCTATTCCTGCGCCTTATAAAAGAGAGTTTTCTTTTTGCCATGTCGGCGATATTGGTTAATCGTTTGCGCACTTTGCTAACAATTACTGGTATTACCATTGGAATATTTAGTGTGATCATTGTTTTTACGGTGGTCGACTCTATGAAAAATCAAATTACTACTAGTATTGAAAAGCTTGGCTCTAATGTGGTTTTTGTTCAGAAATGGCCATGGGAATTCAGGGCAGATTTTGAATGGTGGGAATACTTAAAAAGACCTGTTCCCAAATATTCAGAAATGGAAATGTTAAAAAAGCGCATGATGACAGCCTCTGAATTTTCTTTTATGTCATCAACGGCAAGTGATGTGGAGTATCTTGATAATAAAATCCAAAACACAGGTGTTGCGGGCGTTTCTGAAGATTATAATAAAGTATTTGTTTTCGATATTGCAAAGGGGCGGTATTTCAGTTCCAGCGAGTTTAATAATGGAATGCCTGTTTGTTTAATTGGTGCTTCTGTAGCCAGTAATTTGTTTTTTCAGACCGATCCTCTCGGTCGCGAGGTGAAGCTTCTAAATAATAAAGTGCAGGTTGTTGGTGTACTTAAAGAAGAGGGGACCAATAATTTTGGACAAAGCAACGATGAATTGGTTCTCGTTCCATACAATTTTATTGCTAAAATCATAGACACTGAAAGCGAAAGAGCAAATTCATTTATCGCTATTCGGGGGAAAGAGAATATTCCAAACGAGGAGATGAAATATGAAATTACCGGCATAATGAGAACTTTGCGGCGATTAAAGCCATCGGTAAAAGATGATTTCTCTATTAATGAACCCAGTATGCTTACCGAAAATCTGGAAGGTATTTTCAGTGTGCTTACATTGGCTGGATGGTTAATTGGTGGTTTCTCTCTGCTGGTTGGAGGCTTCGGTATTGCTAATATTATGTTTGTTTCAGTTCGCGAAAGAACCAGTATTATTGGAATACAAAAATCGCTGGGCGCAAAAAACACTTTCATTTTGTTTCAATTTTTAATTGAATCTGTATTCTTAAGTACTTTTGGCGGATTATTTGGATTGCTGTTGGTATGGCTTGCGTCTTTAGCAGCTACACATTTGGCTAATTTTACTTTAACATTAACCGTAGGGAACATTCTGCTGGGAGTTTTTGTGTCTGCATTTATCGGGTTAATTGCTGGTATGATTCCTGCATATAGTGCCTCAAGACTCGACCCGGTTGAAGCCATTCGTCAAAATTAATAACCATGAAAAAAATTATATTAATAGCCTTGGTTGCTCTTATTGCAATTGCGTGCAATAGAAAAACCTTTTTGCCTACCGATTCCACAAGTAAGAGATACGGCGGAGGTACTATTCTTAGTGGTACAGGAGTTATATATACTTTTGAGCTAGTAGCCTTAAACTCATCTAAAAAATTATCTGTAGATAGCGTATACATCAACGGTAGGGTTTTCTGTGATTTTTCCATTTATAAAAAAGGAGCACCACCGGCTTCAGATCGCTCATTTAATAAAGGAGATATTGTTGTTTTAACAGTAAATCATAGTAAAAGACCTCTGTTGAATGGCGAGCGTCCTCCAAAAATTGTTGATGGCGAATTTAAGGAAAGTGGTCACGCTTCGGCCATAGATAGTAAAGGGCATGCGGCCATAGTATTTATTAACTTGAAGGGCAAGAATGATATTATTAATATTGATAAATTTACCATCCTTAATCCAGAAATGAGACCATAATTATCTTTTTTTTTCTTTGGGAAATTAATAAACCTGAAATTTTGTCAGTTTTTCCCTTTCTGTTTTGTCAGAATTATGTAATTTAGCAAAGAAAATTTTGTCGCAAGTTATATATGATTGATATTCAAAGTATTAAGCAGAGGTTTGGGATAATTGGTTTGTCTCCGCAACTTGATCGTGCCATTGACATTGTGCGACAGGTAGCTCCAACAGATCTAACGGTTTTAATTACAGGTGAAAGTGGAACAGGAAAAGAGATTTTCCCAAAGATTATTCATCAATTTAGCAGCCGTAAGCATGGTCCTTTTATTGCCGTAAACTGTGGTGCTATTCCAGAGGGAACTATAGACAGTGAATTGTTTGGTCACGAAAAAGGTTCTTTTACCGGAGCTCATGAAGCACGTAAAGGTTATTTTGAAGTGGCTAATACAGGCACTATTTTTTTGGATGAGGTTGCAGAACTTCCTTTATCAACTCAAGTACGTTTGCTTAGGGTTTTGGAGAGTGGTGAATTTATGCGTGTGGGTTCTTCAAAAGTGATAAAAACAGATGTTAGGCTAGTGGCAGCAACCAATGTGAATTTGTCAGAGGCCATTAGCAATGGAAAGTTTCGCGAGGATTTGTATTATCGATTAAATACGGTTCCGGTTCAAATTCCCCCTCTGCGTCAGCGGAAAGATGATATAGTGTTGCTCTTTCGAAAATTTGCTGCTGATGTAGCGGAAAAATATCGAATGCCGGTGCTGGAACTCAATGAAGAGGCTACACAGGTACTAAAGAATTATCGCTGGAGCGGTAATGTGCGGCAACTTAAAAATATTGCCGAGCAAATATCCATTATCGAAGAAAAAAGAATGGTAAGTCCTGAAGTACTTCAAAAATATTTACAAGATCAAAACACTAGTGATTTACCTGTGTTGTATAAGCAGTTTGGAGGCAATGACAGTCTTTCTGAACGCGATTTATTGTATAAGGTTCTTTTCGACATGAAAAAAGACATGACGGAAATGAAAAGGCTCGTGGCTGAAATTATTGCTGCAACAGGTATTGAACCTGATGATGACGTTGTATATCCCAGAAGATCAAATGATCGCAATGATTTTGAAAAAGACACATCGCTTCTGAAATCTTCAGAGTACGAAAAGGATATTATTCACGTTGATAATAATGATCCTTATCAGAAAGAGGATATCCCGATTGATTATCACGAAGAAATCGAAGAAACTCTTTCTTTGGAGAAAAAGGAAAAAGAAATGATAATTAGGGCTTTGGAAAAGCATGGGGGACGCAGAAAAAATGCTGCTGCAGAACTGGGTATTTCCGAAAGAACTTTATATCGAAAAATTAAAGAATACGAGATCTCACAATAATGAAAAAGCTCTTAATTATTGTTCTCATTGCAGTACTGCAGGCGTCTTGTTTAAGAGTCACTTTTTCGGGTGCATCAATTGATCCGGAAGCTAAAACATTTTCGGTGCAGTATTTTGAAAATAATGCGTCTCTTATTCAGCCGATTTTAAGCCAAACATTGACTGAGCAATTGAGAGATAAAATTTTGGGACAAACCCAGCTCAGTATGACGAAGTCGGGAGGAGACATGGCTTTTGAAGGCGAAATAACTGGGTATACGCTTCAACCTGTTGCTATTCAAAGTGGAGAAACTGCTCAATTAACGCAGTTAACCATAACTATTAATGTGAGGTTTTTTAACCGGCTCGACGAAACTAAAAATTTTGAAAGCCGTTTTAGTCGCTATCAGCAATTTGCAAGCAGCTCCAATTTCGCAAGTATTGAGGAAAGCTTAGTGGAAAGTATTGTAGAAGAGCTGGTGGAAGATATTTTTAATAAAGCATTTGTAAACTGGTAATATCACTGCTATGAAAGCATTTAATCAGCAAATGGATTATGTTGAACTTCGGGATGCCCTTGAGCAACACCCGTATTCCACTCATCTTCAAATCAGAAAACTGCAGCATGAAAAAGTGCACTTCCCTGATTTGTTTTCTACAAATCTCAAGCAAGCTGCTTTTCGTGTGCCCGATAGGGTAAAACTGTATGCCCAATTGAACCCTGATTTACAAACACCCGATTGGAAAAATGTATTTCAGAC
Source organism: Bacteroidales bacterium (assembly GCA_016937255.1). Classification (GTDB taxonomy): domain Bacteria; phylum Bacteroidota; class Bacteroidia; order Bacteroidales; family DTU049; genus BM518. The sequence goes on along the minus strand of JAFGWG010000077.1, from coordinate 28,560 downwards.
AGAAAATGAAATAATTGAAGTTGAGCAGAAAAATTCTGAAACAATTGCTGAAAATACTGTGGAAGAAAAAAGACAAGAAGATAAGCAAGAAGATTTGATGCTAGATCCTTCAGACTTGGTGGCAAACGTTCTGTTTAGTAAAAACAAGGAAGAGACTCACCAAAAAATGGATCATTCTGATAAGATAAAAGATGAAATAGAAGAAAAGGCTGAAATTACAAATAATGTTCCTCCTCCAATTCCTGAAGAGCCAGCTGAGGAACAGAAAGATATTGAGGAAGAAGAAAAAGAAGTCTTACATCAGGTTAAAGAAGAAAAACAAGAGCCTGAGAAACCAGAAGAAAAGGAAACAATTGTTGCTATTGCTGAAAAAGTGGAAGAACCAATAGAAGATGCTCCTGTTGTTGAGGATAAGAAGGAACCTGTAAATGCGGCTGATATTTTGCGTCAAAGGCTTGCAGAGCTGAATCCAAATGCTGCTCCGCAAGCAGAAGAAAAAGAACAAACCAAAATTATTGATGAGTTTATTGAGAAGGATCCTCGTTTGAAGCTCGATCGAAATAAGGAAAATGAACGAGATTTATCGGAAGATAGTACGAAGGAAAATTATGAAGTTATTTCGGAGACATTGGCCGAGATTTATATAAATCAAGGTGCAAAAGAAAAAGCCATAGAGGTTTATAAGAAATTAAGTTTGGCGAATCCAGAAAAAAGTGCTTACTTTGCATCCCGAATTGAAAAAATTAAAGAATAATAGCCATGGGATTTTACGTATTTTTGGTCGTATTGATGATTATTGTTTGTATTCTGCTGGGACTTATCGTGCTGGTTCAGAATTCAAAAGGTGGTGGTTTAGTTGCTGGTATGCAATCATCCAATCAGTTTATGGGTGTGCGTCAAACTGCAGATTTCTTAGAGAAAAGTACATGGACATTGGCTATTGTCCTCTTGGCACTCAGCCTAATGAGCATTTTTGTAATTCCTCGTGGTCAACAGCAGGATGAGAACAGTCGCCTTAGAAATTATATTGAGCAAAATGATATGGCTCCGGTAAATACTCCAATGAACCCAAATGCGGAAGAAATTCCTGCGCAATAATCGCACTTGATTAAAAGATATTACTGCCAGAATGACAAGTGTTATTCTGGTTTTTTTTATTTAAACCTAGACTTCGCTGCTAAAATGTCATACAAATTTATTTGGCACAATATCTGAGAGGGCAGGGAACGAGAACCTCAAAAATAACAAACGCTATGAGTATAAACATTAAACCGTTAGCAGACAGAGTGGTCATTGAACCACAGGCTGCAGAAACCAAAACCAGCAGCGGAATTATTATTCCTGATACTGCCAAAGAAAAGCCACAACGAGGAATCGTTATTGCCGTTGGAAACGGTAAAAAAGATGAGCCGATGAGCGTTAAAGAAGGCGACGTTGTATTGTATGGCAAATATGCCGGAACAGAAATTAGTTTTGATGGGAAGGATTACCTTATCATGAAAGAAGCTGATATTCTTGCTGTTATTTAAGAAAGTTAAAAACAAAAAATAATAATTATTATGGCAAAAAAAATTCTTTATGGTGTTGAAGCACGCGAAAACCTTAAAAAAGGTGTTGATGCTTTGTCAAATGCTGTAAAAGTTACTTTGGGGCCCAAAGGTCGCAATGTAATTATTGAAAAATCATATGGAGCACCTAGTATTACTAAAGATGGTGTTACAGTTGCAAAAGAAATTGACCTTTCCGATAATGTGGAAAACATGGGTGCACAAATGGTAAAAGAAGTAGCTAGCAAAACCAACGATGTTGCTGGAGATGGAACCACCACTGCAACAGTATTGGCGCAAGCTATTTTTAATACCGGACTTAAAAACGTTACAGCTGGTGCAAACCCAATGGATCTGAAACGTGGGATTGACAAGGCTGTAGAAGCAGTTATTAAAAATCTTAAAAGTCAATCGAAAGAAATTGGTGATAGCTTCGATAAAATTGAGCAGGTAGCTAGTATTTCTGCAAACAATGATTTCGAAATCGGCAAAATGATTGCCGAGGCGATGAAGAAGGTTAAAAAAGAAGGTGTAATCACCATTGAAGAAGCAAAAGGTACTGATACAACCGTTGAAGTAGTAGAAGGCATGCAATTCGATCGTGGATACCTTTCTCCATACTTTGTAACAGATACAGAGAAAATGTTGGCCGATCTTGAAGGCGCTTATATTCTTATTTATGATAAGAAAATTAGCGTTATGAAGGAACTGCTTCCAATTTTGGAAAAAGTGGTTCAAACTGGTCGTCCTTTCCTTATTATTTCTGAGGATATCGAGGGTGAAGCTTTGGCAACTCTTGTTGTAAACAAATTGCGCGGTTCACTGAAAATTGCAGCAGTTAAAGCTCCTGGTTTTGGTGATCGCAGAAAAGAAATGCTCGAGGATATTGCTACTATTACAGGAGGCACTGTAATTAGTGAAGAAAAAGGATACAAATTGGAAGATGCAGATATCGATCAACTTGGTCAGGCAGAAAAAGTGCATATCGATAAAGAAAATACTACCATCGTAAGTGGCATGGGGACTAAAGAAAGTATCGAAGCACGTGTTGGTCAAATCAAAGCTCAGATCGAGTCTTCAACCAGCGATTATGATAAAGAAAAGCTGCAGGAACGCTTGGCAAAATTAGCGGGTGGTGTAGCAGTAATTAAAGTTGGTGCAGCTTCTGAAGTTGAAATGAAAGAAAAGAAAGATCGTTTCGACGACGCATTACACGCAACACGCGCTGCCGTAGAAGAAGGAATTGTTCCCGGTGGTGGAGTTGCTTATATCAGAGCCATTAGTGCTCTCGATTCACTAAAAGGTGAAAACGAAGACGAGAAAATTGGCATCGAGATAGTACGTAGAGCTATTGAAGAACCTTTGCGTCAGATCATAGAAAATGCTGGCCTAGAAGGTTCTGTTGTGGTACAGAAAGTGAAAGAAGGTAAAGATGACTTTGGCTTTAACGCACGCACCGAGCAATATGAAAATCTTCTTGCAAGCGGTGTAATTGACCCGACTAAAGTAACTCGCATTGCATTAGAAAATGCTTCTTCTATTGCAGGAATGTTGCTAACTACCGAAACTGTACTTGCTGAAATTAAAGAAGATAAGCCAGCATCTCCTGCTATGCCTGGTGGAATGGATGGAATGTACTAAAATACAAATACCTCTTGTTGTGAAAAGCTGTTCAATTTGGACAGCTTTTTTGTTATTATACAATCTTCTGATTTTATTTAGACCAACCCGTGTGCGGCTTGATTAATTTAGAGTGCCGACATCACAAGGGTAGAATAACAATAGCTCCCATATGAGCAAGAATATACCTGTCAGACACCTAAACCTAATAGTGCTACTTAGGTTGTCTGACAGTTGTAAGTAAAGCGAATGCGGGGCTATTGTATTAGTGAATTACAATTTTTGGCGCTTGAATTTGCTTGCAGACATGCCTCAACTTTCCAATATCCGCCGAAGGTGGGTTTGGAAACGTTGATACTGCTTAGCCATTGCAAATTCCGTGACAAAAATTACATACCAGAGCTTTGAATTAAGAAGATATTTGATTTTTTATTCATTAGCTGTCTGACAGCCTCTAAGGTGTCAGACAAGCCTAAACTATTAAAATAGAATATGACGTAATTAGTATACTTTTCGTCACTCAGAGCTCCGTCGAAGAGTGGCAAACGAAATTCATAGTCATGCTTCGACACCCTTCGACAGGCTCAGGATAGGTCCTCTGCATGATTTGTTATAGTGAAAAACATTCTGTAGGATTGTCCCAAATCCATACTCAGGTAAATAGATAAATAAATGAGTAATTCCGTAGGCAAGCCGCACAAAGGTTTAGGATACTCAAAAGTAATCCTTATGTCACTGCTTTTCTTTTCTGTCGTACATTAAGTTTTTTACGAATATATGGAAAAAAGAATACAGACACCGTAATGATAGAAGCCCCAATATAGAAGCCTGTACTCATATGCTCCGACTCACCAAATAACAGGTATGCAATAATAATAGCATAAACAGGTTCCAAATTAATATGCAAAACAACCAGGTAGGCGCTGAGCAGATTCATAAGCCGAATGGCGGCTGTAAAAGCATAGGCGGTACAAATGCTGCCAAGCAGAATTAGATAGATGAGATCTTTCCAATCGGGCCAATGGAGCCCTTCTGTCATAGGAGCTAGAAAAGGAAGGGCAATTGCTGCTAATCCAAAGCCAAAAATTAATTCGTAAAAGCTAATGACTCTTGAATCGTAGATATGCGATAATTTTTTATTAAAAGCACTAAACAGCGATGACAAGAAGAATGAAATGATGGCGGTAAGTATTCCCCAGAAATATTCGCCCTCAAAATGAAAAATAATATATATACCGGCGATGATAAATACAGCAACAATGATTTCTAAACCCGAGAATTTCTTTTTGAGTATCAAAGGCTCCATTAAGGCTGTAAATAGCGTTCCAACGCCTAAAAGACCAAGCGCAACGGAAACGTTTGATAGTTTTATGGCAAGAAAAAAAGTTGTCCAGTGCGCAGCAACAATAAAGCCAACAGCAAGTGAAGACCATAGCAATTTTCCTGTGGGTTTGATTTTGACTTTTTGAAATCGCAATATTAAATACAAACTGACAAAGGCAAAAAACATACGAAATACTACCAGTTCAGGAGCGGGTAGATTGATGAGTTTTCCCAAAATTCCCGTAAAACCAAATAGAAGCACAACAAAATGCAGTTCTAGATATGTTTTTACGTCTCTTGTCATTGGGAATTTTTTGCAAATATAGGGTTTAATTTATCTACTCAAATGCAGTATAATTAGGCTTTTTAAAATCAGCAATAATGGTAGAGTATATTCCTTGTTTTGTGGATCTAAATATCAAATCATTGATTTGCATATTCAAATGAAAAGCTGATTAAAATAATATATTCTTACTTTTGCAGTTAATACTAAAAAGCATTTTGCTTCGTTTGAGGGAATTAATGAAGAAAATATTCAAATACCGGCTTATTGCTCTCTTATCTTTTCTGCTAATATTTACCGATATTACAGCGCAGGAGTATGGTATTGAAAATCTGCCTCGCTTTGATATGCGTACGGTCCATTTTGGGTTTACTTTGGGGTTTAATAATATGGACTTCACTATGAAACGCCCCAATGAAATCAATCCCCAAGATAGTGTATTAACCGTTACTCCTGAATCTCAATATGGGTTTCAAATTGGCATTATTTCTGACCTTAAGCTTGCCGAAAACTTAAACCTCCGGTTTATTCCTTCTCTTTCTTTTGGCGATCGCAACGTGTATTACGATATATATTATCCCAGTCGCGACACTATTTATAATGTTAAGAAGACTGCTGAATCTACCTTCTTGGATTTTCCATTATTGTTTAAGTACAAAACAAACCGAGTTACCAATTTCAGGGCTTATGTGCTTTTTGGTGGAAAATACAGCTTTGATTTGGCTTCCCAAGCTAAGAAAAAACACGATGATGAGTTAACGCTGAAGCTGCTTCCTCATGATGTAACTGCAGAAATCGGAGTTGGATTTGATTTTTATCTTGAATATTTTAAATTTAGTCTTGAACTCCGCATGTCTTATGGCCTTATCGATGTTATTAAGAGGGAAGACACTCCTTATGTGAACAGTATTGAAAGTCTGCGTTCCAAAATGTTTTGGGTCTCTTTTAATTTCGAATAGCGTCCCGTATACACGAAACGCTATTCAATAATATTATATGGTTCTATTTTTTAGAACGGAATAAATGAAATTCCAATACTTAAAGGAGCCATTTCAGTTCCTTTATTTGTTTCAAACAAAGTTGACAAGCCGTAATATACATAGAGGTTGTACATTTTATATCCAACTCTGGCAGTAACACCATAACGCAGCGGATTAATGTAATCAACATTGTAATGCTTTCTTTTTACATAGTCGTCTTCATATTTGATGTGGTTGTTGATATTATATCCGAATTTTCCTCCAACAGCAAGTCTGAAAACATTTTGACGCTTGGTTCTAAAGCGAATTTCAAGTGGGAGATCAACATAAGATAATACCAATTTATTTTTTTTGGGTTCATCCACATATTTTTGAAACACCATATAATCGGTATTCGTTTCTTTAATAATGTATGAATTTGAGTGCAAGTTATGTGTGCCAATACCCAAGCCAACTGCAAAACTAAAATTACTGCTTCCCAAAGCAAAATCCTGCATCAGGCTAACAGATGCACCGGGGCAATAGCTTCTAATTTCTGCAGAATCTGGTGCACCTAACCACATGTCGGTATACCAATCTACCATCAGACGATCTGACTTTCCAAAACGGCTGGAGGTTTCAAACTCTTCTTCCTGTGCAAACAAAGTGACAGAGAATATAAAAACGAGTGCAAACAAGAATGACTTTTTCATAACTCATATTTTTTTTCAAAGATACATTTTTTTCTTAGTTTTTAGAATGCCAATCATTCTGCTGTAATTTTAAGCAACACTGAGTAGCATTTCTATGAATGGTTTCTTAACCATATTTATTTTATTAAAGTAATGGTTCCCTGAACTTCTTCACCATTTCTTTCGTACTTAAACACAAAATAATATGTACCATCTGCCATCTCATGTCCATCCCATTCGTTCATATATGGAGATGCTTCATACACTTTTTTACCCCAACGATTGTAAATACGAAGCTCATTTAAAGGGAATTTATCCACATTCACAATGGTAAACACATCGTTATATCCGTCATTATTTGGTGTTATAACATTTGGAAATACCAATACATTATCAATAGCTTCAACGGAGAGATATGCTGTGTCCAGGCATCCCATATCACTACTTACAATGAGCATCACTTGATATATTCCTTCTTCAGAATATGAATGTGCGGGATTCTCCTGCGATGAAGAATTGGAGGAAGAGTTCAAATCGGCAAAATCCCAAAGCCATGCAATTTCACCATTGCTTGTATTAAAGAAATCAATGGTTAGTGATGGATCATCACTGGTATAAACGGCCAGAGGACTTGCATAAAATGAAGCAGTTGGCTTAGGATAGACAATGATATAATCTTCAAGCAATAATTCTGAGGTACAATTCCATTGATTGGTAAGTTCCAACCAAACATCGAAAGTGCCAGAACTATCATAAACATGTAGCGGGTCGTTTGCGGTGCTAGTATACCCGTCGCCGAAGTCCCAGTTATATGTTATTCCTGTGCTTGGATTACTCTCGTCGAACTGAACTTCCAGTGGCTGGCAGCCCAGCGTTGGGTCTCCACTCATATTAATTGGTGGATGAGGATACAACTCAATAACTGTTATTGTGTCTTCTTTATTGCAACCTAGTGAGTCTGTTGCAATCAGAGTGTAAAATCCGGCAGGAATATTAAGATAATCACTATTTGTTCCGTTTCCTGGTATCCATAAATACGTATATCCAGGTGTTCCGCCTGTTACAGTAGAGTATATTTCACCAGTAGAATCTCCATAACAATTTACATCCAAGGCATTTAGCTGGATGAATATTTCTGAATTATCAACAATTAATATGGAGTCTGTTTGAGTGCATCCACCTCCATCGCTAACGGTTACATAATATGTTCCTGATGAGACCGTAACAGTGTCTGAAGACCAATTGTTGGTATGACTTATGCCCATAGACCAATCGAATGTATATTGTGGTGCGCCATTTATTCCATTTGCAATAATGGTTCCTGTACTGTCGCCATAACAAATTACAGTATCACCCACGATCGACATATTAAATACAGGTCCCGCAGAGAGACTCACGTCCGGGAAAATACTATCCTGAAAGCCTTCCAACTCCCAGGTTTGATTAAACCAAGTTAATGGAACCCAGCCAATGGGAATAGTAAAATCGATCAGAGGCCCAATATGAATACTTAGATCGGTAAAACCGGTCGTTACTTCTGGGGTATGAACCTGAGGCACACAAATGCTTTGCGCACCTTCTCCTGGGCTAGTTGCTGGTATATCTATGCAAATATCGGGTAGTGTGGTAACTGGTGCAATTGGAAAAGAAGGAAAATTAAGAGTAAATTCAAAAGCAGTTAAGGTAAAGTCAAAGGCTAAACTATCCCAGGTGTGATTTGAAAAATCATTGGTCATCCAATGACGAATTCCAGCATCGAGATCAGGGGTTCCATAGCAAGGCCAAAGAATATTACAATCGTAACCGACCTGAAAAACAATGGTGTCGTTATATCCTGAATCTATAGGCATATTCCCGTTCAAAGGGTCTGTAATTAAATATTCCAAATTCATTGGAAAATCTAGTTCCGTCCATAAATCTGGGCAAAAGGTAAAATCTTGTTGTAAAGTATTGGTTAGCGTTAGATATGCATTAAGTAAGTCGTAGGTAATTGACATGCCGCTACCCAAATCAATAGTTCCGCTAAGTAGGCTAATGAGATTAGCCAGAGCCGGACCTGCAGGAGGCGGTATAATATCAGACATAAATGTCAGAAACTGAAGAATGTCGAGTTGCAATTGCAAATATTCATCATCTCCATATGCATAAAGGCATTTATCTGCTGTTCCAAGTGAATCTGTTGTTTGAATATACGGGATATCTGCATACAAATCGAGTCCGATACCTCCGATATTATTGAGTACAATCGGGATGACAGTATCTTGACAAATCGCTGGTACGCCTCCGTTTAAGCAAGGGTAAGTAGCCAATCCGGTATAGGTGTTTACTTCAAAAATTACAATAGAATCTAATGGATAATCAAAACTTAAGAGATTTATTGGGGCACACCCAATGAAACAAATTTCACCGCTTAGGTCTAAACTCATTCCAAAATCAATATCAAGACTAATTACACCCGTTTCAGGAAAATGAGTGCTGAGATCCCACCCAGGAAGAACATCATAGTCGGAATTAATGGTAGCATATTGCCCTGGGATAGGGGTTCCCGCATCAGGAAAAGTAAGATGAATTTCTACAGGATATGCTACATCGACCCAGCCATTGTTAAAACCATGAATAGAAAATGTTGAACCCATTTCTAGGTATGCATCGAGGTCAAATTCAGCACCAAATTGTGCCCCAAGAATTGTAGTAATATCCCCAAACGTCATGGTTGTGTCGAACATATAGTGGAATAGGCTATAATCAAAATCAACAGAAAATGTACTTCCATTTGGGCCCCACATATATTGGTGTGATGTTGACCATGGAATCTGATGATTTAAAGTAAAAGTCTGAGTTTTTCCACTAAAGAAAAAAGCCAGAATCAATATTGTTGTAAATAATAATCTCCTCATATTTTCCCCCCCCCAACTCTTAGTGAATGTTTTTAAATGAATTGATTAATATGTCTTGTAAAATCTCAGCAGAAATCATTGGAAATGACGCAACGGCCATAACAAGCGTATCCCCAGCACTTGTAAAATATACAATTCGCATGAAATCTGAAATCTGACCCTCATGCTCCTGAAGCACTGTATATTTGCATGTATAATAGAAATACTGTAAACCGTCATCTTTCATATTTGAGCCTTCGGTAAGAATTTCCAGACCATTAGAAATCAATTGTTCTTTATCAAAACTATTATGGAATTTTACAAAATCCACATTTTCCATTTTGTTAATTTGAATCACTGCAGCAGCAGATTCATTGGTATATGTTTCTACCAAAGCATCCCGGTTAGCAATAAAATTCTCGGGAGGTGTGTATGAACTGCTCTGAGCTAAAACAGAATAGATCAGTGCAATTTGAAATAACAAAAAGTAAAAAAGCTTCATATAAGTATTTTTGATGGGGAATAAACCAACTTGCAAGTTTAGTGAATTTTTGTGAAAAATAAAACTATTTTTTTACTAAAACTCTGATAGAATCAAAGAATTATCCATTTAATTATCCATAAGTTAAAAATTGTTAAAAGTTCATTTCTCGCGATTTGAGCAAATAAGCACATAAAAACCTGATAATCAATTAACAACATTAAATTTCAGTACGAATAAATAAATCCGAAAAATTCGATGATATTATTTTTTCTTTAATTTGCACGCTGAACATTCGAATAAAAACAATAATTATGTCGATTCGATCAAAATCAAATGACCTGAAAAAGCGTATGAATAATGCGCTACAGGGTGGTGGGCAGAAAGCCATTGCCAAACAAATTGCCATGGGTAAGATGACGGCACGAGAAAGAATTCTGGCCATTGTTGATGACGAGTCATTTCACGAGTATGATCTTTTTGTAGAGCATGCCGGGAAAGACTTCGATATGGACAAAAAAACTTTGCCAGGCGATGGTGTGATTTCTGGAACAGGAACTATAAACGGCTATCCCGTTTGTATTTTTGCGCAGGATTTTACGGTTGCTGGTGGTTCTCTTGGGTATATGCATGCCAAGAAGATTACCAAAATCATGAATCATGCCTTGAAGATGAAAGTACCTTTGATTGGTATTAACGACTCTGGAGGAGCTCGTATTCAGGAAGGGGTTAATTCTTTGGCAGGATATGGAGAAATTTTCTATCTCAATACATTGGCTTCTGGTGTAATTCCCCAAATTTCTGTGATTCTTGGGCCTTGTGCTGGAGGTGCGGTATATTCACCAGCATTAACAGACTTCGTTTTTGTTGTTGATAATATTTCGAAGATGTTTATCACTGGCCCTGAAGTTATCAAAACAGTGTTGGGGGAAGAAATATCTATGGAAGAACTGGGCGGAGCTCGTGTTCATGCTGAAATCACTGGGAATGCTCATTTCTTTGCGCATTCTGAATATGAGTGTTTCAGTCAAATCAATAAGTTGCTTTCTTTTATTCCTTGGAATAATTCGAAAAAAGCTGAACCATTTGAAACGGCAAGTCCAAAGCGTGCATATTCTATTTCGAATATTTTTCCACAAGATCCTAAAGAACCTTACGATATTCGCGATATTATTAGATCGTTAGTTGACTCGAGCGACTTTTTTGAAGTGCAGGAATTATTTGCCCCTAATATTGTTATCGGGTTTGCGCGTATTGAAGGTGAAACAGTTGGTTTTGTAGCTAATCAGCCTTTGGTTTTAGCGGGAGTACTCGATGTAGACAGTAGCGATAAAGCTGCTCGTTTTATTCGTTTCTGTGATGCCTTTAATATTCCATTGGTTACTTTGGTTGACCTTCCGGGTTATCTTCCGGGAATTGATCAGGAACATGCAGGAGTAATTCGTCATGGAGCAAAGATACTCTACGCTTATAGCGAAGCCAGTGTTGCTAAAATAACTGTAATTCTAAGAAAAGCCTATGGTGGAGGTTATATTGCAATGTCTTCTCGTCACCTGCGTGCAGATTTTGTGTTTGCATGGCCTACGGCTGAAATAGCTGTAATGGGACCTGAAGGTGCAGCAAATATTATTTTCAGAGCCGAAATCAATGCTGCTGAAAATCCTGAGGAAGTTCGTCAGAAAAAAGTACTCGAGTATAAGGAAAAATTTGCCAATCCTTATGTAGCAGCAGCATTTGGACATGTTGATGCTGTGATTAAACCAACAGAAACACGAAAAATTATTGCACACTCATTGAATGTTGCTATTAACAAGGTGGTGAATCGCCCGAACAAAAAACATGGCATACCGCCATTTTAAGACGAGGAATTATGGAGAAAAAGGAAAAGAAAGACAAGAGAAAAGTTCCTGTTGTAAATTACGAGAACTTCACTATTCATACAGCCATATATAAAACTTTGCTGACTAAAAAGTTTAAAAACCGAAAGGCATATGAAGTGACTGATCCCAAGTTGGTTATTTCTGAAATTCCGGGTACTGTGCGTCAGGTCTTTGTCAAAAAAGGCCAGAAAGTTGAAGCTGGAGAAATAATGTTGGAATTAGAAGCCATGAAAATGTATAATAAAATTCTGGCTCCTGAAAAGGGTGTAATTAAAACCGTTCATGTGAAAATGGGAGATAGCATTCCAAAAAAATTCGTAATGGTGGAAATGAAATAAAAAAAAAGAGGTTGATTTTTCAGCCTCTTTTTTTATGTATTATTCTTTTGTTCGCCTGAAAATATAACGGGTAATAAAAATACCGGTTTTATTATCTGAACTTTCAACTCCTGAGTTAACTAGAAAAAGTTCCCAGCCATTATCAGCGAGTTCGTTAACTTTATCCATAATTACAGCATCGTTATTTCGGATGTTTTTGAAATTAATTCCTACCATGCTGTAGAAGTTTTCAAGATTAGATTCCATGAGCTGTCCTTTGTCATCAGTAGTAATCAAACGACTACGACCCAGACCACCAGGAACAACAGATTCAATGGCACTAATTTGTAAATATTCATATTTCTGTGCCCACATATCAGCAGCAAAAAACAGAAGAAAAGCAAAAACAAATAAGAGTTTTTTCATAATAGAGTTTTTAGTGAGTATCAAAGAAAAAAGTCATCATATTAATAGATGGCATTCAATTTTTATTATTCAGCAGTAGGAGGAACAAATGTTCTGCCTTTTAAATCTTTATCAATCATGAAGAGACCCGCACCTTTGCCTTCGGTCATTTTTACCTGTTGTAAAAGCTCATCTGCACTGGCTTCTTCCTCTACCTGCTCAGAAATAAACCACTGCAGGAAATTATTTGTAGCGTGGTCTTTTTCTTCAATGGCAATATTTACCAAATTGTTAATACAACCGGAAATATGCTTTTCATGTTCAAGAGTTTCCTCTACCGCTTCAATAGGGGAAGCCCATTCTTGTTTTGGATCAGCAATAGTTTTAAGGTGAACACGACCGCCTCTTTCATTTATAAAATCAAAAAATTTCATGGCATGAGCCAGCTCTTCTTGAGCTTGTACTCTCATCCAATTGGCAAAACCATTAAGGTTTATATCTTCAAAATATGCTGACATTGAGAGATAGAGATATGAGGAAAACATTTCTTCATTAATCTGCTCATTCAACGCGTTTAACATTCTGTCTGTCATAGTGTTTTGTTTTAAAATTTATACTCAAAGTTACGAATAAAAAAGCAAGAATTATCACAAACATGATAATTATCCTTTTAACGCTTCTGCCCCGCTAACAATTTCAATAATTTCATTGGTAATAGCAGCTTGTCTGGCTTTGTTATACGACAATTTTAGATCTTTCAATAATTCAGTTGCATTGTCGGTTGCTTTATGCATAGCCGTCATTCGAGCACCATGTTCACTGGCAACTGAGTCGAGTAATGCTTTAAACATCTGAATCTTTAGTGTTTTTGGAACTAAGGTTTTAAATAGTTCCTCTTCTTCCGGTTCCATCAAATAATCGGTATCGGCCTGTGTATTTGTTTCATCCTCATCCATTTCAAAAGGAAGGAAAGTTTCGTGAACAGGTCTTTGCGTTGCGGCATTTTTAAACTCATTGTAATAAAGGTAAATCACATCGTATTTTTTGTCCACATAATCTTGAATAATCTGAGTTGCCAACTTCTCAAGCTCTTCATATTCAGGCTTATCAATAAGATAATTGTATTCTTTTGAAAAGAGTATTCCGTACTTTTTCAGAAATACCGGAACTTTATTTCCGATACTGATAAAATCGATATTACCCGCCTGAAGCTGCTCAGGGTATTCCTTTTCTAGATGGAGTCTCAAGTGTTTTCCAAGGGAGGAATTGAATCCCCCACACAAACCTTTATTAGAAGAGTATACAAGGCAGAGGATTCTTTCAGGTTTACGAACATCAAACACACCGCCTTCTGGCAAATCGTCCATACTGGAAGAGATACGGTTCATAATCTCTTTCAATTTGCCGGCATAAGGACGCAATTTCACAATATTATTCTGCGCTCGTCTGAGTTTTGACGCAGAAACAAGCTTCATTGCTGTTGTGAGTTGCTTGGTATTGTTAACCGATGCAATTCGAATTCGTACTTCTTTTAAATTAGCCATACGAAAGCTTTTTATTTATGCCTATTGGCTATTTCTTTGGCAACTTTTTCAAGAGTAGCTGCAATTTCATCATCCATTTTGCCTTGTTTCAACTTTTCGAGAAGATCTGCATAATGATCTTCAAGGTGATGCAGATACTCAGTCTCCCAGTTTTTCACTTTTTCTACCGGCACTTCCGTTAGAAGTCCTTTTGTTCCAGCAAAAATAACAGCTACTTGTTTTTCAACCGCTACCGGGCTATATTGTGGTTGCTTCAACAACTCAACGTTACGAGCACCTTTATTCAAAACAGCTTTAGTGGCAGTATCGAGATCAGATCCGAATTTAGAAAATGCTTCAAGTTCGCGATATTGGGCCTGATCAATTTTAAGAGTTCCTGCCACCTTCTTCATTCCTTTAATCTGAGCATTACCTCCTACACGACTTACCGAAATACCTACGTTAATGGCAGGGCGAATACCGGAGTTGAAAAGATTCACTTCTAGGAAAATCTGTCCATCGGTAATTGAAATAACGTTTGTAGGAATATAGGCAGAAACATCACCTGCTTGTGTTTCAATAATAGGAAGAGCGGTTAATGATCCACCACCTTTTACTATTGGTTTAAGACAATCAGGTAAATCGTTCATATTTTTTGCCACCTCATCGCTGCGAATAATTTTAGCGGCTCTTTCAAGTAAGCGTGAGTGCAAATAGAAAACATCTCCTGGATATGCTTCACGACCTGGAGGACGACGCAGAAGCAAAGAAACTTCGCGATAAGCAACTGCTTGCTTAGAAAGATCATCATAAATAACCAGTGCAGGGCGTCCGGTATCGCGGAAAAATTCTCCAATGGCAGCTCCTGCATAAGGAGCATAAAACTGCAATGCGGCCGGAAGAGAAGCGGTGGCTGATACAATTACAGTATAGGCCAAAGCACCTTTTTCTTCCAGCGTTTTAGCAATTTGTGCAACGGTGCTTCCCTTTTGACCAATGGCAACATAAATACAATATACAGGCTCACCACGATCGTAAAATTCTTTCTGATTAATGATGGTATCAATGGCAATAGCAGTTTTACCGGTTTGACGGTCGCCAATAATAAGTTCTCGTTGACCACGACCAATGGGAATCATGGCATCAATAGCCTTAATACCCGTTTGCAATGGCTCATTTACAGGTTGACGGAAAATTACTCCGGGAGCTTTTCTCTCCAAAGGCATTTCATACAACTCTCCTTCAATTTTTCCCTTACCATCAATGGGCTCTCCAATGGTATTCACCACACGACCTAATAAACCTTCACCAACATTAATAGAAGCAATACGGCCAATGCGTTTTACAAGATCGCCCTCATTTGCATTTTTTGCATCACCGAGAAGTACAATACCAACATTGTCTTCTTCAAGGTTAAGTACAATCCCTTTAATATTGTTTTTTTCAAACTCTACCATTTCTCCGGCTCGGGCATTTCTAAGCCCATAAACACGGGCAATACCGTCGCCTACTTCGAGGATGGTGCCTGTTTCTTCAAGAGAGGTGTCAAGCTCAAGTCCGGCGATTTGCTGGCGTAAAATTGCAGAAACTTCTGATGGATTTATGTCTGCCATAATTATTTTGTTTTAAAAACCTTTTTTGTAAATATTATTCGAGAACGTTTGTGAGATAGTATTCAGCTTTTTACGAATGGACATATCGAGCATGGCGTCTCCAAAAGAAACCTGAAATCCACCCAGTAATGAAGAGTCTATTTTTTCAGTAATTTCGGGGTTTTTCCCTGTAAACTCAGCAACCTGAGCGGATATCTCGGTTAGAATTTCTTTGCTAAGAGGGATAACACTATGCACCTCTATATCCACAATACCTTTCGCTTCACGACTGATTTTAATATACTGTGCAGCTATTTCACCTACAAAGACCTCTCTGCTTTTTCGAACCAAGAGGTTCAGAAACTGCATACTTAATTGCTGAAAACTTTTTTCAAACAAACCTACAAGAACTTTGTTTTTGATATGTGGCCTAATAACCGGGCTTTTCAGAATTATTTTAAGTTCATCGCACTCTGCAGCAAGCAGTTGCAGTGTCTCCATGTCTTTGGTTACAGCATCGATGATCTTCATTTCATCGGCCAGTTCATATAATGCCGTGGCATATCGCTTATGTATCTGAGAGTAATTCATTTACACCTTTTAGTTAAATGAAACTTCTTTAACAAGCTTTTCAGCCAGTTCTTTTTGCCTTGCATCACCAGCCAGATCTTTTTCAAGAATCTTTTCAGCAATTTCAAGGCTAAGCGTAGCAAGCTGGTTTTTCAGATCGGTAATGGCGGCCATTTTTTCATAATGAATATTCTCGTTGGCAGCCTGAATGATACGCTCTGCTTCTTCTTTGGCTCTATCTGCAGCTTCATCAACAATTTTTTCGCGCATTTTTCGGGCTTCCGCCAGAATAACATCGCGTTCTTCTTTGGCTTGAACGAGAAGTTTTTCATTCTCTGCCTTAAGATTAGCCATTTCGGCACGGGCAATTTCTGAGGCTTTCAATGCTTCATCAATGGCTTGATTCCGATTATGAATTGCTGTAACAATAGGTTTCCACGCAAATTTGCGAAGCAAAACAACCAGCAATAAAAAGGCAATTGTGGTCCAGAATACCAATCCAAGTCCGGGTGTTGTTAACATTGTGTCTTGTTTTTAATGACGTTCGATAAAAAGCCCTGAAGCCAATCGCCACAGGGCATTTTCAAATTTTTACTTTGCAATCAGGGCAACAACAACGGCAAAAAGGGCAACACCCTCTACCAAGGCAGCTGCAATGATCATGGCTGTTTGAATTTTTGAAGTAGCTTCGGGTTGACGTGCAATAGCGTCCATCGCTGAACCACCAATGCGTCCAATACCGATTCCTGCTCCAATAACTGCCAATCCTGCTCCGATTCCTGCTAAAATCATAATTGTGTATTTTTTAGTTAAACAAAAGTTTCAATTTAATGGTGTTCTGCCTCCTGAACAGCCAAGCCAATAAACAAAGCTGTGAGAAGGGTAAATATATATGCCTGCAATGCAGCCACCAGCAATTCAAGTACATCCATAAAGAGCACAAAGAAGATAGCTGCCGGCGAAATGAGCAGGGATTTGAAAATGAAAATCAGTGAAACCAAACTTAGTACAATGATATGGCCCGCAGTAATGTTTGCAAACAAACGAACCATAAGTGCAAAAGGCTTGGAAAGAATTCCAATAATCTCAACTGGTATCATAATAGGCAAGAGCCATAATGGAACGCCCGGTGCTGCAAACACATGTCTCCAGTAGCCTTTATTTCCACTAAAATTTACAATGATCAGCGTAAATACCGCTAAAACCATAGTTACAGCAATATTTCCGGTTAGGTTTGCACCAAACGGGAAGAAAGGGACCAACCCCATTAAATTATTAATAAAGATAAAAAAGAATACCGTAAGCAAATACGGAGTATAACGCATATATCGTTTTTCGCCGATATTTGGCTTGGCAATATCGTCAATTACAAATTGAATAACAGGCTCAATAAATGCTTGAAAATCACGAGGTGACTGATTCCCTCTTTTCTTGTATTTACGCGCAATGGGAATAAAAATAATCAATAGCAAAAAGATGCTAAAGAAAAGTGCAGCAACATTTTTTGTGATAGAGAAGTCGAGAGGCGCAAATTCTTCACCAGCCTCATTTATGCGTACAATTTTGCCTTCATTATCGCCTTCCTGGGCAATAAAATAGCCGTTATAACTTTCGTGACCATGATGAAATTTTGCAGACGAAAAAAGATGTAGTTGCCCTTCGTCAAAGAGAATTACCGGAAGGGGTAAACTTATGTGTTTTTCACCAATGGTAACAATATGCCACTCGTGTGCATCGAGAATATGCTCGAAAATTGCTTCCGTAGGATCAAACTCCTCACTGCTCTCTTCGTGACCCGAATCTTCTTCTGAAGCCTGCACCGGAAGGGCAAAGGCAAAGGCGAAAATAAATAAAATTGAGAATAGTATTTTTTGCATTGCCGCTGTTTATCTGGAAATCGTTTGCAAAATAACATTTTTTTTTGGAAACTATAAGAGAAAAGTGAATGAATTTGATTATTAAGGTAATTTCTTTTCCAATGTGTCTGAATTACAGCACAAAATATGCTGTGGTTTGTAATGCTAGTTTTCGAAAAAATTGTAGGTTTGCTTCAAAATTACTCCACTATGAAAAAGTTGTCCATACTGAGTTTTTTATTGTTTGCATTTCTGTTTTCCTCTGCCCAAAACGATAGTCTGAAGCCTAAAGACAAAACGAAATTCTTTGCAGATATTCATACGGCTTTTTCGCATGATTTTGCAGGAAATTCATTGCCCAATACTGCATTTTCACTTAATACTGCTATTCTAGGTTATTCCCATTCCTTTTCAGATAAAGTGAGTGCAATTATTATTTACGATGTAACCCGTACTACCAATTTTTCATATCCTGATACTATTGGAATTACATCGTATTTCGAAGGCAGTAAATACACCGCTTTTTTGAAAATGGCTCAAATTCAATGGAATATACACCCCAATATTGAATTTTATTTTGGACAACTATTGAATGAGCAGTATCTCACTTTACAGGACAAGCATTGGGAACGGCGTTATATTGCCACTACATTTCAGGAATTTTACCGATTTGGAATGCCTGCAGATTTTGGTGCACGTGTACGATTTTCGCCTTTTGAAAATCTAAGAATTAGCTTAAATGCTCTCAATGGAGAAGGTCCTTTTCGTTATCAGGATAGCGAATCAGGGTTTTTGTTTTCAACCAATATAGAGTATAAACCTCTTAAAAACATCATTGTAAAGGCATATGCAGATATTCAGGCACCTCCTTCCGGTTACAGAGAAAATCGTAGCGCCGTAAGTGGTTTTTTGGGATATAAAACCGAAAAATGGATTGCCGGGCTGGAGTACAATAAAGTATTCAATAATTCATACACCCTGTTAACAGACATGTCGGGCATGAGTTTTTACGGGGTGCACAAGTTTAACGAGAGCTGGGCCGCACTTGCCCGCGTGGATTATATGACGGAATATCATGGCGTTGAAAACGAAGTTTATGTGCTTGGTGGATTTGAATATCGTCCGATTCCCAGCCTTGGCTTAAGTGTAAATTATCGCAGAAATACCTGGCTAAACACTTCGCAAGTTTTTGTGAATGCTGGAATACGGTTCTAATATTATACCGAAATGTCAACACCCATAACTCTTTACGATTCATTTAACTTTTTGTGTTTCAAAAAGTAAAGCGATGCTGTTTTTACTATTGCGTGCTTGTTTTCTCGTTTTAACTGTTAAATTCACCCAGTTAATTTCATGTATCCAGTTTTTTTTCTTTCACATGCAACTAAAATTTTGTTTTATATCTCTATATTAATATCTTAGCACATTCAAATCAAACATAGCATTATGAGAAAATGTATCCTGATTGCAAGTCTCTTGGTTTTTAGTTTAGCAGGATTTGCCCAAACCAAAACCATATCACTGCAGGGAGAAAGCACTAGTCTGGAAATACTGTCCAATACTGGGCTAGATTTCACGGCATCGTTGAATATCAGCGAGTTTTCATTAAGTAAAATCAATAGCCCTGAGGGTATGTTTACTCTGCTAAGCATTCCAGGTTTTACCAAGCGTTTCGATGATGGACACCCATCCATTCCTGCATATAGTAGCTTGGTTGAATACCCTACTGGTGCTACTGCAAGTGTTACGGTAAAATCATACGATGTGTTGGAATATGATCTAAACGAGTTGGGGTATTTCGAAAAATTATTCCCGACTCAGCCATCATATGCCAAAAACACAGAACCAAAAGACATGGTTTTTGAATATGATGAGGCTTTCTATGAGAATAATGCATTTTCCAATAATGAAATTGTTCAGATACAAGCATCTGGAGATATTCGTGGTACAGGAGTCGGATCGATTATAATTAATCCGGTGCAATATAATCCGGTAACCAATATTCTTCGTGTTTATCAAAACTTGGTTTTTGATGTACATTTTACATGCAATTCCTACGCACAATATCTTGAGAAAAAGGCTAATTTGTACAGCCCGGCACATCAATCGGCATATAATAGAATGGCCAATTATATTGCGCCTCCAACAAAGGATGTCATAACCCAATATCCAATTAAGTATGTGATTGTTGCTGATCGTATGTTTGAAAGTGAACTTCAGCGTTTTGTTCAATGGAAAACCGAAAAAGGATTTACCGTTATTGAGGCTTATACTGACATTCCTGCAGTAGGAACGACCACAAGTTCTATTCAATCATATCTTCAGGGGCTATATAATGCTGGAACACCTACTGATCCTGCGCCAACGTATATTCTTCTGGTAGGCGATATTGCGGAAATTCCTGCTTATAGCGGAACAACAGGTTCTCATGTTACCGATCTCTATTATGCTTGTTATGGTGGTGGAAGTGATTATTTGCCGGATGTATATTACGGTCGTTTTAGTGCATCCAATGTTGCCGATTTGAAACCTCAGATTGATAAAACCCTGATGTATGAACAATTCACCATGCCGAGTGCCGACTATATGGATACAGTAGTAATGGTTGCCGGAGTTGATGGTTCATATTCTACAGTATGGGCAAATGGCCAAATTAATTACGGAACGGATAATTATTTTAATGCGGCTCATGGTATTTACTCTCATACCTATCTTTATCCCACAAGTGATCAGTCATGGGTGTCTGCCGACATTCATGCTAAAATTGGAGCGGGCGTTGGATATGCTAATTATACAGCACATTGTAGTGGCTCAGGATGGGCAGACCCTTCGTTTTTAACTTCAGATATTCCAGGATTAAATAATGTTGACAAATACGGCCTTATTGTTGGAAATTGTTGTCTGTCAAATAAGTTTAATGATACAGAGTGCTTTGGAGAAGCTATGTTGCGCGCTGATGGAGAAGGAGCGGTAGGCTATATAGGCGCATCTAATAATAGCTATTGGGATGAAGATTATTGGTGGGGTGTTGGCAATACGTCGAATATAATTGCCAATCCTACTTATGCAGGAACAAGTCTTGGGTCATATGACAAGGCTTTCCACGATCATGGTGAAGCTACCACAGATTGGTTTATCAGTAACGGGCAAATGGTGCAGGGCGGAAATATAGCTGTTGAAGCTTCTTCCAGCCCACGAAAAATATATTACTGGGAAGAGTATCACCTAATGGGAGACCCTTCGGTAATGAACTTTTTCTCGAAGCCAGATCTACTGACCATCACTTATAATAGTCCATTAATGGTTGGCGATGATTCTCTGTTGGTTAATACTGAGCAATACACTTATGTAGCTATTTCACTCAATGGCGTACTTTTAGATGCCCAATACACAGGAACCAATACCAGTGTCACATTAAGCTTTCCAACATTAACCGCAATCGACACGGCACTTGTTGTTGCCACAAAGCAAAATAAAATTCCTCATATCGGGGATATGCCCATTGAAGATGTTTTGGTGAGCGATGACGCACAAGCCTTTGAAATTATTAGCCCCTATACCACTTATAGTTGTACAGGTGTTCAGGAAACACCAACCGTTGTAATACGTAACCGTGGGGTAAATAATCTGACTCAGGTAAATATCAATTATCAAATCGATGGCGGTACCGTGCAAACTCTCCCATGGACCGGTAATTTAGCAACCTATGAAAAGGATACTGTTAATTTGAATGCTTTTACACTTAGCGCAGGAACTTTTGACTTTGTTTCTTATACATCGCTTCCAAATGGAGTTGCAGATGCTAATATTAGTAATGATACTGCAAGCAGAAGTTTTACTGTAAGTTCTACAACACTTTTTGCCGACTTCACTATCGATGATACTGCTTTCTGCACTGCTCCGGCAACAATTAATCTAACCAATAATAGCACAGGCGCAAGTTATTATCTTTGGGATTTTGGAGATGGAAATACTTCATCAGCGGATAATCCAACATATTTTTATAATACACCTGGCGCCTATACTGTGCTTCTTATCGCTGATGCCGGTGTTTGTGGAAGTGACCAAGCAAGTATTGATGTTCTTGTTGGTGCAGATCCTCCATCGGTTTCAGATACCAGTAATTGTGGTCCAATGTCTTTCATGCTTGAAGCATCAGGAACCAATCTTTTCTGGTATAGCGATCTACTTGGAAACACTCAAATAGCAACCGGAGCAACTTATACAACTCCAACACTAAGTAATACAACTACCTATTATGTTTGCTCAGAAATTAGCAATTCTTACAGTGGGGGAAAGTTAGACAATAGTGGAGCAGGAAATAATTATAATTATAATTATGTGCATGGTCTTATATTTACTTGTTATTCTCCAGTAACATTAAATTCGGTTCGAATGTATGCAGGTTCAGCCGGAAACAGAACCTTCACCCTTGAATCTTCAACTGGTGCAACAATAGACCAGGTTACTGTAAATGTGCCTGCAGGAGAAAGCGTTGTTACTTTGGATCTTGATATTCCCATAGGAACAAACCTGGCTCTGCTTGGACCTACTAGTCCGGATTTATTCAGAAATGGTTCGTCATCGGGTCCAAATCTTTATCCTTATTTAATAGGAGATGTTATTGAAATTACACAAAGCACAGCAGGCACTAATCCTTATTACTATTATTATTATTTTTATGATTGGAATGTTGAACAAGTTTGTCGCAGTGCAATGATGCCATTAACCGTTAGTATTTTTGATGTACCCGCTACATCTTTTTCTCACGTAGAAAATAACTTAACTGTTACGTTTACTAATACAAGTACGGGTGGTGGCAATTGGCTTTGGGATTTTGGCGACGGGAACACATCCACATTGGAAAACCCTGTGCATACTTATGCTATGGATGGAACATATACTGTTATTTTGAGTCAAGATAATTCTTGTGGCAATGATGTAGATACAATGCAAGTAGCTGTTCTCAATACGGTCGGTATGGATGATTATAACGATCAAGTTATTCTTTATCCTAATCCTGCTCAGAATTATTGTCAAATTACTGCACCTGGGGAAATGGATATTGTTGAATTATTCGATGCTTCAGGTAGATGCATCCAAAGAATTTTGCCTGCGTCTAATGTTTGTCACATTGATCTCAGCTCAATTGCAACAGGTATATATTATGTTCGTGTAAGAAGTCACAATAATATGTATATTAAATCGTTATCTATTGAGTAGTGCATATTAAATGCATTACTCAAAGTCAGAAATTGTGCTTTTTTATTAATAAAATCAATTTCGCTTTGAAATAACTTTGTTCGGTAAGTTATATAAAAGGGCTTTCTTCTTAAGGAGAAAGCCCTTTTTATGATATAAATCATTCTGTCTATATCTAAAACATATTGTATTTATCTGTTAAGCTGTTTATTTTTGTAGTATTAAATTTCAACATTATGAACAAAATAGTTTTTACCAGCATATTCTTCCTGTTATTGTCTTTTCATTCCATTTCTCAAATTGAGTTTATTGGTGATGTAGGATATGAAATCGACCTCGATGATTCTGAGGCTACGCTCTATGCAGATAAAATTAAAAACAATAGAAGCGGAGGCACTTCAGGAACACTTAAACTCTTTCTTTTTTTTACAGACAGTAAGTATTCAGGAGACCGTCTTTACGGATATCCTGTTGCCGAATATCGCTTTAGTTCTAAGTTGGAGGCGGGAGAATATTTCTATGACGTAGAGCGGACAGTAGAGTTTAAATTCCCTCCAGATGGGTATTATTATGTTACCATGGCCCTGTCTGAATGGGGAGGTGATGAATATGAAGTTGTGGACTATGTAAACTTCGACGACAGAGTAACCATTGACGAATACTAGCTCCTGTTAAGTCAAGTTTATTTTAGTAATAGCCCGCTTAATATTCATTGCATGGCCACAATTCTGCCACATTTATAGTAACGCTTCGAATAGTATAGTTCGTCAAGACAACTGATCATAACACCTCTGTTAACAGTGGCGTGAATGAATTTTCGGTCGCCGAGATACAACGCAACATGGCCTACTGTTTGAAAATTAATCTTAAAGAAGAGAATATCTCCTAGTTTAGCTTTACTTAGCGGAATGAAATCAACATCTTTTTGCATTCCATTTGCACTTCTTTGCAGCGAAATGCCATAAATGGTCTTATATATGGTTTGAATCATTCCACTGCAATCAGTTCCGCTTTTACTTTCTCCTCCATATACATAGGGGGTTCCAAGCCAAGTGTCTATTTCTTTTAGAAACGCAGCATCAGCATCTGTAGGTAAGTTAACATCCCATTTTTCACTATATTTGTTTATCTCAGCACTGCTATTGTGTCGGTCTGTGTTTTTCGTGTCGCTGACATCCTGATTGTCAGAATTCTTATGATCATTGCTTTTAACGGTGTGACTATTACCATGTGTTTGGTAATCTTTAATTCCCTTAGGAGGACCGTGTGTTTCAAGCTGCTGCTGGCGAATATGCTCGCGAAGACCACTGCAGGAGCTCATTCCTATCAGAAGAATCAGGGGTAGCAGAAATTTACTAAAAGACATAATATTTCTCATGATATACAAATTTACGATATCAAATACGTCATTTTATACACGATGAATATAAATAATTAACGATCGAATGTTCATTTATCTTGTCTTCTTTTATTATTTTCGCAATCTGATATTATGGCTTCGAACGATCAATACCGCATACTTAAGTACTTTTCTGCTTGGAAAATCATGATTCCGGTTGGAATTGGGGTTGGAATTTCTGTGTATTTAGTTTTCGAATCACTCGATGCAGACATTTTTTCAAACTTATCTATTGGACCGCGATTTTTCTTTTGGATTTTCATTGGAATTCTAATGATGATTATTCGAGATTTGTCATATATGTTCAGGTTGAGGCTCATGACAAATAATGAATTAAGTTGGCGAAGCAGCTTTCAAGTCTGGATGTTGTGGGAATTTGCATCTGCATTAACCCCGAGCGTGGTGGGAGGAGCAACCATTGCGTGGGTAATTGTTCACAAAGAAAAAATACCATTTGGTCGGGCTTCTGCTTTGGTAATGATTACTTCTTTTCTCGATGAACTCTTTTTTGTATTAATGGCACCAGTAATACTGCTTTTATTTAGCAATGCCACAGGCTTTTTTCATGGCGATTTGCATGTCTTTGGCTTGCATCTTTCTGGTTTTTCTGTTTTTCTGGTGGGCTATATTTTTATAATTTTTCTCGCTGTTTTTATTTTTCTCGCTGTTTTTATAATTCCAAATTCCGTTAAGAAATTTCTGATTTGGTTCTTTGGTTTGCATTTACTGAAGCGTTGGAAAGGTGGCGCAGCAAAAATGGGCGATGATTTAGCTGCCACATCCAAAGAAATGAAAGGAAAACCATTCACATTTTGGCTGAAAGCGTTTGGGGCAACAGCAACTGCATGGATTGCTCGATTCTCAATTGTAAACTGTCTTATTCTGGCTTTTATGCCATTTAATGACAATCTGGATCTTTATGGTCGCCAGTTTGTAATGTGGGTGGTATTAATGATTAGCCCAACACCCGGAGGTAGCGGTATTGCTGAGTTTTTGTTTGGAGATTATCTGGGCATGTTTTTATTTGTTGGAATGGCTCCTGTATTGGCCATTTTATGGCGATTAATGACATACTATTTTTACTTGATTATGGGAAGCATTGTCTTGCCGGTTTGGCTTAGACGGGTGTTTTCAAAAGAGAATCAATAATAAATATGTAAATAATGCCCATCGTAATAGGTTTGATAAACCAATGCAGGTTTTTTGGCCGGACCATTTACTATGCTTCCGTCTAAAATTAGAAAGCGCGAGCCACATATTGAGTCTGCAATAGTCAATCCATTCGATTCTACTACCAAACGATTGCAATCTGTGGTTGGGTGATATGGGCAAGCTCGCTCAATAGCTACAAACTGATCGTAGGCTGCACGATATATAATAATGCCTTTATAGCCACCGGTGAGATACATATACCCACCCACAGCATTTACATCATTGTATATGGAGCTATTTACATCAATATAAATATCAACGGGCACATAAGGCATTTTGTGCTCATCTTTTTTACAAGCCGAAAGAAAAAATATTGCAATTAATATGATCGTTGTAAAATATTTCATTTTTGAATACGTTAGTATCTGTAGCAAAGGTAACGAAAAGTCACATGAATTATTGGGAGATTTAACAGAAAAAATTTGCATTGTCGAAAAGTAAAATTGGGTGACCTAAAAAAATTTTGTATTTTCGCCCCTTAATTAGTGACTTTGATTAAACAGGTTTGATGAAACTAATAAAGTATATCGCATTAATTCTGCTATTGATGGCTCCGCTGGTAATTACAAATTCCTGTCGGACTTCCAATTTAGATAACAGAGAGCGCAGAATTCAACGGGAGAAGCGCAAACGTCAGAAAAACGACACTGTCCTTTATCAGAAGGCATTGAAGCGCCATATGAAATCGCAAACGAAAGATACGAGAAAGTCTATGCGTCGCGCTTTACATGAAGCCAACCGCAATCGTGAGCATAAGCGTGAATTCTTCATCAAACGTTGGTTCAGAGAATGGTTTGGATACAAACAAGAACGTAACAAAGGATAATATAAACACTACTTGCAGGGCTCTTTTTAGAGCCCTTTTTTTTATTCTCAATTTTTCTGCTTCTTTTCTTTGGATGTAAATTCAATTTCTTACTTTTGTCTTTATAATACAACAAACAAGAATATTATGGGACGCGCATTTGAATTTAGAAAAGAAAGAAAATTTAAGCGTTGGGGTAATATGGCAAAGCTTTTTACCCGCTACGGTCGGGAAATTACTATGGCCGTTAAAGATGGCGGGGCTGATCCAAACTATAATGCCAAGCTTAGGGCTATCATTCAGAATGCCAAGTCGGATAATGTTCCTAAAGATAATATCGAAAGAGCTATTAAAAAAGCAACTGCAAAAGATACAGCAGATTATAAAACTGTAACTTTTGAAGGGTACGCGCCGCATGGCGTTGCTGTATTTGTTGAGTGTGCTACAGATAATAATACCAGAACAGTTGCCAATATACGTAGCTATTTTAATAAGTGCGACGGCAATTTGGCTACAAATGGTTCAGTAATATTTCTCTTCGACAAGAAAGCGCTTTTTATTGTGAAAGATACAGGTCAGGATTTGGAAGAATTGGAACTTGAACTGATTGATTTTGGAGCAGAAGAACTCTTTAAAACCGACGAGGAAATTCATATCTATGCTGAATTTACCAGTTTTGGTGATATGCAAAAAGCCCTGGAAGAACTTAATTATGAGATTCTTAAGGCTGAAACGGATATGATCCCAACTGACACTAAGAATCTTAATGAAGAAGAACAAGAAGATGTGAATAAACTTATTGAAAAAATAGAGGAAGACGACGATGTAGTGAAAGTTTTTCACAATATGGCTTAATAAAAACATTTTTTATGGATGATTGTTTTAGGTTTCAGGATGTTCGTGTTCGATTTAGCATAAAAGGCGAAGGTCCTGCAGTAGTTCTATTGCACGGGTATACAGAAAGCCGACAAATATGGTTCGATTTTGCAGAAAAACTCAGTCGCGAGTACACTGTTGTGATGCCCGATTTGCCTGGACATGGGGAAAGTTCTCTTACTCCTGATCTTAGTATGGATTCAATGGCTGATATGGTTTATGAATTGATTAGCCATCTTGAAATTCCTGATATAATTTTAATTGGGCACAGTATGGGAGGCTACGTTTCGTGTCGTTTTGCAGAAAAATATCCCTCTAAAGTGAAAGGTTTGGGCTTGTTTCATAGCTCGGCCAGAGCTGACACTCCTGAAATCAGAGAGAATCGTATGCGTACAATCGAAATTATTGAGCAGAATCACAGCGAATTCCTTACACAGTTTATCCCTTCTCTTTTTTATGAGGGAAATCGTGGAAATCTGGAAGAAGAAATACTCTTTTTGCAAAACTCAGCAGATCAAATGTCTGCTGAAACATTAATTGCCGCACAGAAAGCCATGGCTGATCGACAGGGAAGCCTGGAATTGCTGACTAGCGCTACCTACCCAATGCTTTTCATTATTGGAAAACAAGATGGTCGCGTTGATTTTAGTAAAGTTTTTGCACAGACAGCGCTGCCTGAGAAGTCGTTCATTCTTTTGCTCGATAATTGTGGGCATATGGGATATTTGGAAAAGCCAAAAGAAACCTTTGCTGCACTGAAAGGCTTTTTACAAGCTTGTACAGCATAAAAATCGTCATTCCATCGTCTGCTGACAAAGGAAGCACTTCACGCAAAGCGTGACATAAATGCATGGAATCGTCGATTTTGATAAGTTTTTGTATTTTTGCAATTCATAAAGTGCCTTTAGCTCATCCCGATAGCTATCGGGAGGTTTAGAGCACAAAAAGTGCCTTTAGCTCATCCCGATAGCTATCGGGAGGTTTAGAGCACAAAAAGTGCCTTTAGCTCAGTTGGTTTAGAGCATTACCTTGACAGGGTAGGGGTCACTGGTTCGAATCCAGTAAGGCACACAAAAGAAGCCCTGCAGGTGTAACCGGCAAGGCTTTTTTAATGAGAGCATACCATGCTTGCATGAGTAAGC
>JAFGWG010000076.1 GCA_016937255.1 Bacteroidales bacterium | reverse complement strand
TAATTTCAAAGATATTTCTACTCGAATTATTAACCAAAATGTTTTAATAAAAAAAGAGGCTATCCCTTTTGAGACAGCCTCTTTTTTCGATGGGTTTTTATTGTTTTATCAACTGTACAGTTCGCATTGAACTACCGGAATGAATCTGAAGTATATACACTCCATCTTCATAGGATGACAGATCAATTACTCCCTGTGTTTCATAGATTTCTCCTTGTAAAATAGTTTTGCCGATAACATCAGTAACAATGAATAAGACTGATTCTGACATATTATTTATTGTGTACATAAACTGGCCATTGGAAGGATTAGGATATATGGTCAATTTGAATGCTTCAAATTCATCAAGTCCCAGACATTCATCAATAACGATTACAACTGAGTCTGAACCATTACAACCATACGAATCTGAAACCATCACAGTGATTGTATTTAATCCTAATGGTAAAGCCGACCCGTCAATGGTTTCATTTTCAGCAGTTCCACCTGTTGACCAACTATAAACACTAAAACCGGAACCTGCATTTAGAACCATAGTACTATAGTTGCACAATGTGTCTTGCTGACCGGTAATAACCGGTATGGGTAAACTTCCTGTAGTAACCAAAACGGAATCAACACTAATACACGCCAGCGAATCCATTGTTACTATATAATATGCGCCGGGAGTTGAGACAATAATACCTGGTGTTGTATCTGAAGTTGACCAATTATACGATTCATATCCTGATCCGGCATTTAGAAATGCTGAATCGCCTGCACAATAATGCACAGTGGATGGAAGGTTCACAGCCGGAAACTGATATATCATTGCATCTGCGGTATGCGAGCATCCTGAGCCTGTATGTGTAACTGTAACAGATACTGATCCTCCACTATAATAATTTGCTGAATCAACTGTTGATGACATGATGTCGTTCCATAAATAAGAGTAATATGGGGCTGAATCCACGTGGTAGGTTGCATAATTATTCCAGCAAATTGAAGTATCAAGAAGTACATTATAGGGTTCGGGAAGCAACGTTACCAAGACGGTATCAGAAAACGGATTGGTGCCGCTGGCATCTGAAAAGTTAACAATCAGATAATAGGTGCTGTCTGATGCACCAGTGTTTGTTAATAAAGCAATATTACCAATGTTATCAGACCCAAAATCTCGTAAACTGAAAGTAGAAGTATCCTGAATCTCCCAGTAATAATCACCCGGAGTACCATAAGTTACCTGATAAGGAGGGCATCCGTTATAATCGGCCATTGTTGTATCTAATGTATATGGCATTCCAATCCAAAAATCATCAAATGCAAAGCCTTCATAACTCACGCTTCCGTCTGATCCAAAAGCAACACGAAAATTAACCGATGACATCCCAATCAGAGTATCAGGTAAAATATGAGATGCCTTTACCCATGATCCGCTTCCTGTTGATGCCGTGCCTGACCATCCTATCTGGCTTCCACCGGGATTCCCGGTTATAGTGTTGTCGTTATACCAGTGGTATGGATCTCCATAGTTACCAATATTATTCCATGAACTTCCATTATCAGTTGACCATTGCAAATTCGCGCCATCCCAGCTAAACTCACAATACCACCAGACCTTCATTGATACATAAGCACCGGTATCGAGAGTTGTAAAGTCAAAGCATGGCCCTAATACCCATGAATTATCATTGGCATTATAATTTCCTGTCAGGCCTCCGGAAACCCAGGCGTTCACCCCAGATGACGCTCCAATTATAACCGATTTTGCAGGTGTCCCAAATGCCCAGGTGCCAGTTGCATTGTTGATTTCATTCCATCCCCCTTTACCATTCTCAAAATTTTCGAGATAAGGGTATGTATTAACAATGGGTTTGGGATAAACTACAGCTTCAATGGTGTCATTAGTAAAGATAGAATCAAGAGGGTATCTGCACCAGGCCATTAAATTATATGAAACCGGATTTGGCATGTTTGCAAAGCCTGAAAAAATATACTCGAAATATTCACCGGGATATATAGTATCTGAAAAAATGGCAGTTTCTGCCAAATATGTTATTCCATCATCGTAATACATATAAATTGAGTCTCCAGAGAATATGGTGTCAGAACCGACATTTTGAATGGTACAAGAAATTGGCAATAATCCTAAACCACAATAATCTGTTGTCAATTCAGTTGCCGCAAAATCATATGGCTGAGGTTCAAAAACCATAAGATCATCAATTGCAACATCAGAAGTGAAACTAGTTCCTGTGACATTTCTAATGCGAATCCTTACTGAATCAAGCCCAGCGTATGCCGAAAGAAAAACAGTTTTCTTCTGCCAAAGGTCAATATTATTTGTCCAATCGGGGATTATAGATAAATTCCATGCCCCGGCAGAACCAACCTGTACATCTACACTCATTGTACCCATTGTTGATCCAAACATATGATACCAAAATTCAAATGTTGGACCCTGTAATGAAGAGAAATCAAACCATGGACTAATTAGTTGTGAGGTACTGCCATAACTCGGGCAAGAAGATTCAATATATGCATAATTCCCTAATGAGCTCCCATTGGTATGATCTATCGATGGACCGGTATTCGAAGATGGCGTTCCTCCTTCATCTACAATCCAGTCATATTGATGTAGCCCTGACGGAAAGGTCGCATCATCACCATTTAACCATGTAGGTGTGGTTTGATTAAAAGAATAAACAGAACCACAAGATGAAGAGCCTAATGGTTGAGTTTCAAAATCCTCAATATGAGGAAATGTGCTCACCACTTGTCCTAAACTCAATAATCCAATTTGAGAAAGGAAAATCAATAGTAATAGTTTTTTCATAGTTTTATTTAGATTTGTAAAATACAAAATTAGGTGTTTTGTAAATATATTCCATTTAGTAATATAATTTCTTTGTAAAACTAATTTCTTACCTTTATTCCATGATTACCAAAAGAGAAATACAATTATTCAAATCACTTAAAAATAAGCGCGATCGCGATGAGCAAGGGCTTTTCCCTGCTGAAACACCTAAGCTGGTTTCCGATTTTCTACGTGCCGGTGCAAAAGCGCATTCCCTCTTTGTGATTAAAGATGAAATTTCAAAATGGAGAAATGATTTCACTAAATATTCATTCACGGATATTGCTAATAGTGAACTCAATAGACTTAGTCACCTTAAACAAGCACATGAGGTAGCGGGTTTGTTTTACAAATTCGAATTGCCTGCTTTCGAACAAGATAATCTCACTCTGATTCTCGATCGCATTGCCGATCCGGGAAACATGGGTACAATGATTCGTACTGCAGACTGGTTTGGGGTTAAAAACATTATTTGCTCAGAAGATTCTGTCGATATTTATAACCCAAAAGTAGTGCAAAGCACCATGGGAAGTCTAGCCAGGATTAATGTATATTATAAAAACGCTTATGAAATCGGGCAAATACTTCATCCGGATTCACGTATTTTTGGAGCAGATATGAACGGAATTGATCTAAAAGAAATCACCTCTGGACTTTACGATGTAATTCTGATCGGCAGCGAAGCTCATGGTATTCAGCAATTTAAGTCGCTTTGTACTGATATGCTGTCTATTCCTCTTGTGAATAAAAATGATGGTCCCGAATCACTCAATGCTGCCGTAGCAGGTTCTATTATGCTTTATCATTTTGCTCATGCAAAGTAGGTTTATCATTCCAATTATTCTCCTTTTTCTTTCATCCTGCTCCATTAGGATGCAAAAAATTGTACAGCTCTCACCCACTCTGCTTGAAACATCAGGATTGGCAGAAATTGACGGTCAGCTTTTTACCATAAACGACAGCGGTGATACGAGTCGGGTTTACAAGTTTAATACGAATGGCGAACTCCTTGATAGCTATGTTTTGTCTGGAGCCATAAATCGTGACTGGGAAGCCCTTTGCAGCAATAATGACACTCTTTTCATTGGCGATATTGGCAATAATTTCAAATGGAAAGATACGCTGGTCATTTATATGTCTAAAAATCAAAATCTTATTGGTGAAATTCGTTTTTCATATCCCGATGGGAAAAGATATGATTGCGAGTCCATGATTTTCTATCACGACACGTTAATTCTCTTTACCAAAAACCGTAAAGATGGCAAATCATATTTATATGGAATTCCAGCCCAAAGCGGATTTCACACTGCGACCCTTCTCGATTCAATAAATTATATAGGCAAAATTACCGGTGCCGATTTTAACGAAAGTTCCGGCACTTTGCTTCTTGTGGGTTATAGAAATTTTCATCCATTTATAATGGTTTATGATCTTTGCAATCCAATAAAGATCAGCCATTTCGATTACCGCAAACGTGCATTTCCTTTCCGTCCTGCCCGCCAAACCGAAGCTATTTTAATTAAAGAAAATGGCAAAGCCTGTATTACCAGTGAGAAGTTCTGGTTTCGAAAGGGGTATTTGTTTGAGGTGAGGTATTAGGGTTCGTTTTTTTTATTCGCTAAAGAAGAAACCAGCTTCCCAATCAAATAAAAACCCGCCACTTCAAATAAACATGATCATATTTATATAACTTAAACTATTGCTGATATCCAGAATACATTATTTTTGTTGAAACGAATTGATTAAAACATTAATAATGAATACATCTTTATCCGATTCCGGGAAAAAGCACAGGCTAGCCTTTACTATTGTTACCATGCTTTTCTTCATGTGGGGCTTCATTACTTGTATGAACGATATTCTGATTCCTTTTCTAAAAAAGGTTTTTGAACTGAATTATACTCAAGCAATGATGGTGCAATTCTCGTTTTTTGGTGCATATTTTGTTGGGTCACTCATCTATTTTATATTATCGGCTACTATTGGCGATCCCATTGTGAAAATCGGATATAAAAATGGTATTATTATCGGATTATTAATCTCAGCTCTTGCCTGTTTTATGTTCTTTCCTGCAGCTAATGTAGGAAGTTTTGGTTTCTTTTTAACTGCGCTTTTTGTACTCGGACTTGGTTTCACAATGCTTCAAATTGCCGCAAATCCTTATGTTGCAGTACTTGGCAAACCCGAAACCGCTTCTGGTCGCCTTAATCTTTCGCAGGGTTTTAATTCTTTGGGAACTACTATTGCACCTATTATTGGCGGATATCTTGTGTTTCATTTCTTTGCTCAATTTGGTTCTCCCCTGCTCGATTCTATTGGAAATCCTGTGTTAACCGAAGGTGGAACCACTGTAACCGCATCGAGTGTGCAGATTCCTTATCTGATTTTTGGAGGGGTATTTGTTTTATTGGCGATATTTTTTGCCTTGGTAAAATTGCCCCGAATTAATGAATCAGTGAAAATTACCAGCAATATCGGAGCATTGAAACACAGGCATTTACTATTGGGTATCATCGCTATTTTCATGTACGTTGGTGCTGAAGTTGCGATTGGAAGTAGCCTGATCAATTATATGAACGAATTACTCAGTTTCAGCGAAATGGAAGCCAAATCCTTCCTGGCATTTTACTGGGGTGGCGCTATGATTGGTCGTTTTATTGGTGCAATATCTCTTAGCGGAATTAGCAGTAAAACAAAAATGTATCTCGGTATGATTGCCGCAGCTATTCTTGCATTTACAGTGATTTATGGATCTGTATATATCGAAAACGGAATGGAATTCGGTCGCATAAAATGGTTTCTACTCTTTATGGCTCTCAATTTTCTAGCCTTTATGATCGGAAAATCAAAAGCCAATCGTACTTTATGGATTTTCAGCTTCATCATTATTGCATTATTGATTACAACTGTTTCAAGCAGTGGACTCATGGCTATGTGGGCGGTAATCGGCATAGGACTTTTCAATTCCATCATGTGGTCGAATATTTTTACTCTTGCTATAGATAACCTAAAAGAATATACTTCGCAGGGTTCATCATTATTGGTGATGGCTATTCTTGGCGGAGCCATTATTCCCCTTATTCAGGGTGCTTTCGCCGATCATTTCAGCCTTCAAAACTCCTTCCTGATTCTCATAATTCCGTATCTTTATTTGGCTTATTATGGTATTTCAGGATATAAACAAAAAACACTCTCAGTATGAACGTAGTTTGCGGAATAGATATAGGTGGCACCAATACTGTAATCGGAATTGTGGATCGCGATGGAAATATTCTCGATCGCATGCGTGTAAGCACCCGTCAGTTCGATCACGCTGAAGTCTTCTTTGAAAAGATTGCCGATGTGATTCAAGTCTTTTTTAAAGGTCATTCGGAATATAGTTTATGCGGAATAGGAATCGGTGCACCCAATGGAAATTATTATACTGGAAATATTGAATTTGCACCTAATCTGAAATGGGAAGGTGTGATAAAGGTTACCGAAATCATGCAGGGTTTTCTTCCCGGAATTCCTGTAGTACTTACCAACGATGCTAATGCTGCTGCACTCGGTGAGAAATATTACGGTTCTGCTGCCGGTAAAAAGGATTTCATCATTATTACTTTAGGAACCGGTGTTGGATCTGGTTTGGTTGTTAATGATCAATTGGTATATGGACATGATGGCTTTGCCGGAGAGATTGGTCATACTATTTATGATCCAGATGGTCGCCTTTGTGGCTGCGGACGACGTGGCTGTCTTGAAACCTACACTTCCGCCAGTGGCATGGTGAGAACGGCAAAAGAATTTCTTGCAAATGATAAAAGAGATTCTTTACTCAGAAAAATTAATAAGGAAGAAATTACCGCTGCAGATATTGGTGAATCAGCTGCAAAAGGCGATGAACTTGCTCTTGAAATATTTGATTTTACTGCAAAAATACTAGGCATTAAACTAGCTGATGCTGTGGCACATACCAGTCCTTCTACTATTTATATTTTTGGTGGCGTAGCCAATGCCGGCGATATTCTAATGAAACCTTTGAAGAAGTATTTCAACGAGTATCTCCTTCAGGTATATAAAGATAAAATTGCATTGGAATTTTCTGGACTGGAACAAAATGATGCTGCTGTTCTTGGTGCTGCTGCACTTGTAAATCACACATTATAAACAAATTGCATGAAAATAATTCATTCATTCTTAATATTGGCATTGCTGTTTTCAGTAAACGTTTTCAGCCAAAAAGACTATAATCAATATGTGAATCCATTTGTGGGAACCGGTGGCCATGGGCATACTTACCCGGGTGCTGTGTATCCGTTTGGAATGATGCAATTGAGTCCGGATACGCGTCTTACAGGTTGGGATGGCTGCTCAGGCTATCATTATAGCGACAGCATTGTATATGGATTCAGTCATACCCATTTAAGTGGAACCGGCGTGAGTGATTATGGCGATTTGCTGATCAAGCCTTTTACCGATGCATCTCTCGATATACCTCAATATATTACAGATAAGAACTTTAGTTCACAATTTTTACACCGAGATGAACAGGCAAGCCCGGGATATTATTCTGTGTATTTGCCCAATGATGCCATTTCTGTTAATCTAACAACTACACAAAGATGCGGTATGCATCAATATACTTTTAATTCCGAAAATCATAATAAAGTATTACTTGACCTGGCGCATCGTGATCAGGTGATTTACAGTAAATTACAATTTGTAAATGATTCAGAAATTGTGGGGGTAAGATACAGCAAAGCATGGGCTCAAAATCAGAAATTTTACTTCGTTATTAGACTTTCTAAACCCATACAGCACAAATTCTTATATGTCAATGACACCTTGCTTCCAGATCAAAAATTTGCTATTGGTACCAATATCAAAGCCATACTTTATGTTCCGCCAATGACAGAAAATCTGAGCATTAAAGTTGGAATTTCAGCTACTGGAATAGATGGAGCAAGAAAAAACCTGGATGCTGAAATGCCCGACTGGGACTTCAATGCATATAAGAACGCTGCAGAAGAAGCCTGGAATAAAGAACTTGGTAAAATTGACTACCAGCATCCTTCACAAGAAAAAATGAGGATATTTTATACTTCACTTTATCATACCATGATCGTTCCCAATCTTTTTATGGATGTCGACTCCATGTATCTGGGTCGCGATTTTGAAGTTCATAAAAGCGAAACCGGCGACTATTACACTGTTTTTTCATTATGGGACACCTATAGAGCTTATCATCCTCTTATGACGCTTATCGATCGTAAAAGAACCCTCGATTTTGTATATACTTTTGAAAAACAATATAAAGAAGGTGGGCTGCTTCCGGTTTGGGAATTTGCATCCAATGAAACTTTCTGTATGATTGGCTATCATAGTGTTCCGGTCATTGCCGATGCTATTGCTAAGGGAATTGTTCCGGACACCACAACCATGGAGGTTATGCTGGAAGCCATGACCTATAGTGCAACACGCCCACAACTTGGTTTAGAGGAACTTATGAAATACGGATATATTCCAGCCGATAAAGAATCGGAAAGCGTTTCCAAAACACTCGAATATGCTTACGATGATTGGTGTATTGCTCAAACAGCTGCGCTTATTGGAAATGAAGAAGTATTTAAGACTTATATCAATCGTGCTCAGTCTTATAAAAATATTTATGATCCGGAAACAGGCTTTTTCAGACCTAAAATGAATGGTGCTTTTGTAAAGCCTTTTGATCCGCGAGAAGTAAATTTTAACTTCACAGAAGCCAATGCATGGCAATATACTTTTTACACCCCTCAGGATATTCAGGGATATATCAACTTATTGGGTGGAGATCAGGCATTTATAGATAAGCTGGATACGCTTTTTATGGGCTCAAGTATGACTACAGGAAGAGATCAAGCTGATATCACTGGTTTAATTGGACAATATGCGCATGGGAATGAGCCCAGTCATCACATGGCGTATTTGTATGCTTATGCAGGACAGCCATGGAAAACGCAAGAGTATTGTCATCAGATTTTAAACGAAATGTATGATGATGCCCCTGATGGATTAAGCGGCAATGAGGACTGCGGGCAGATGTCAGCATGGTATGTATTGAGTTCCATGGGTTTATATCCTGTAAATCCTGCCGATGGATATTTTGTTTTCGGTTCTCCCCTAATGCAAAGTGCAAAGCTCAATCTTGAAAATGGAAACAAATTCACCATAACTTGCGAAAACTATGGCGAAAACAATATGTACATTCAGTCGGTAAAGCTTAATGGAAGCGAATATCCGTATTCTTATATTCATTACGATGATATTATGGCTGGTGGGAATCTTGTTTTTGAAATGAGTGATAAACCGAATAAAGAGTTTGCGTCTCATCAAAACTATCGTCCCATTTCATCTATTCAAAATAATCCGTCTATTCCGGTTCCATATTTCGAATATGATAAGAAGACTTTTAGCAAGAAAACGAAGTTGTCCATCCACAAGAATTTTGACGGTTTTCTACAATACAAAATCGGTGAATCTGGCAATTGGAATGCCTATAAGAAGCCATTAAAGATCAAGGAAAGCTCTAATATCTTTGCACGAATAAGCTTTACCGATGATTTTTTCGGGCCTACTGCTTCATGCCGCTTGATTAAAATAGATCAAGATTTAAAAGTAAAATTATATCAAAAGTATAGTTCTCAATACACTGCCGGTGGGCCAAATGGACTGGTAGATTCTCAGCGTGGAGCTGCAGATTTTCGTACCGGAGGATGGCAAGGATATCAGGGAATAGACTTTGGAGCAGAAGTAGATTTGGGCAAGAAAAAAACCATTTCTAAACTCACTCTTGGCTGTTTACAGGAAGCGCGTTCATGGATATGGCTGCCAAAATACGTTGAGTTTTCTTATTCTATAGATGGAGAGAATTTTATTTCGCTTGGCAAAGTAGAACATAATATTGACGATCATAAACTCGATGCGGTATTACACGATTTTGTACTTGAGTTTGATCCTATAGAAGCCAAATACATTAAAGTCTTTGCAAAGAACTACGGCACTATACCGGAATGGCATTTAGGAGCAGGATACGAGTCGTATATCTTTGTGGATGAGATTATTATTGAGTAAGTAAGATTGGAAAATTAAGAAGCTAAAAGTTAAAAGTGAATATATTCCTGACTTTTCACTTCTCTACTTTTCTCCTTTTTCAATTTAACTTCCTAATACTTCGGCCGTACATACCCTTCTAGGTGTTTTGGATTAACCATAGAAAAATAATCATCCATAACCTTCATATCTGCAGCATAGTTGCCAGTTGGATGAAAGACTTTCCCTACCATAGCATCTTTCTTTTTATAATCGAGATATGTTAATACCAATGGCACTTTGGCTTCCTGAGCAATTCTATAAAAACCTTTTTTCCACTTCGGGTTGGGCTTTCTGGTGCCTTCAGGAGTAATGGCCAGCATAAATTCCTCGTATTTATTGAATTTTGCAGCCAGCATTTTTTGAAGATTTCCCGGATTTTTCCGATCAACAGGAAGTCCACCCCACATGCGTAAAATAAGACTAAAAGGAAAAATAAAGACTTCCTTTTTTATGAGAAATCGCACACGAATATCGAGTGCAGTAAAGCATATCCTCCCCATAAAAAAATCCCAATTGCTGGTATGAGGAACAACAGTTATAATAGCCTGCATCACACTTCGATCGATATTGTAAATCGTTTTCCAGCCCATACACCAAAGCAAGAATTTTGCAAATAAAATTCTCGGCATACGAATAAACCTCCACCGCTGTCTGCTTTTGGAAAGGGCCATTTTATTTTTTTTGCAAAGGTAGTAAATCCGCATTATTTAATTGGGAAGAAAGACTCAATAGTACACTGGGTATAATTTTCTGGGGATTATTACTTTAGCTACTCTTCACTCGGCATAGTCTACGCCGAAACTATAGTTAGAATGTTCGCTCCTAAATGTCGTTTGAACACGAAAATTATAAGGTTTTTCATCAAAAAAGTAAACCATAGCGTCACCTGGCATGTTAAATTGCTTTTCAAGTTTGCGATTTTTGGGGAAGTCTCAAATAAAAACATCTGTTTCTGCTAACCAGTTTCATAAACCCGCTTCGCTCATTAATACAAGCATTCGTCGCTTTATGGGTATAAAAAAATCCCACCTTTTGAGTGAGATTTTTCTTTAGTGGGCATTACTGGATTCGAACCAGTGACCCTCCCGACTTTTCAGTCGGGATGCTCTGAACCAGCTTTATCAATCCCACTTTAAGTG
>JAFGWG010000075.1 GCA_016937255.1 Bacteroidales bacterium | reverse complement strand
GTACGTTTATCAGCCTGTAATAGCTGGTATGATTAAAATACTTGGTGTTTAACAGGTTTTGTACCTGCATGGAAATATTGATTCGTTGATTTTTAAAAACAATATCGCCTCCCAATCCAAGGTTGACAAGCTGATATCCATCGCTTGTTTCTTCTGGCGGGACAATATTGTTTTGTGGTGTTGTAATCCGATAATCAATGGACACGTAAGCGTCCTCAACAAACTTCATTTTTGGCATTTTATATTTTATGTTGAAAATACCCGAAGGTGGTGGCGAAAATGGTAAGGTAAATCCTTTCTTTTCGCCTGAAAGCTGCTCTGAATAAACATATTCGCCTATAATGCCAATTTGCAGTGATTTGAAGAGTTCGTAATGTGCATGTAACTCGGCGCCATATCTTAAAACTCGACTTTGAACATAAGCATACACCTGGTTCCCATTTCCATATAGCCTGTCATGTTTCGAAGTCGGGTTCAGGTAGATGTAATTTGAGAAGTAATTCAGAAATGGCGTTGTTCCAATCGCTAATTTCTTTGAGCTATACTCTATCCCGACATCAAGCTGATAGGATATTTCGGGTGATAATTCAGCATTGCCAACTTCGTAACTGAAATGATGGTAGTTGACACCATTTGCAGCTAATTCTTTGGCAATAGGCATTCGGAAACTTTTGCCAATATTGGCTTTGTACGACCATTTTCCGGGATTGTGATTATATCCAATGGACCATGTTACATTTGAAAAATTCCGGTTAATATCTGCTGCTCTTTGCAAGTATTGCATTGTTGCAGCAGCATTTTCAACAACAGGAGTAGGAAACCAATCGTAGTATTCAGCGGTCGCAATATTTCCGAAATCATATCGAAAACCAGCCTGTATCAGGTTTTTATCAGAGAAATTGTGTTTGGCAATAATAAAACCGCCCAAATTTAACTGCTTGTATGCAGGAATAATAAAACCCCTGCCATCAATTTGATTTTCCTGAAATTCACTGTTTAGGCCGAAATTCACTTGAGTTCTGTCTGATAATTGATAATGGAACTTTGCATTTCCGGAATACACCTGTTTTTCAAATTGACGTTCCAGGTCGGGATTAAAATCCAACGAATCGGGAAAAGTAGCGGGCATATAACCATGTTGTACATATTGACTCCACTCCTGCCTGAAATTACGCTGAAAACCCAATTCAAATTCAAGTTTCAACTTATCCCATCGGTAGAAACTGGTATTGATGGCTTTAAAATGGTTGACTGTTTGATAAGGGAATTGAATATCCCTGCTTGATTGATCATACAAGTTAACATCTACATTACGAGGCTCTAATCCATGTGCATTGGCAAAAAAACCACTTTTGCTGTTTACGTTGCTCAGATAAAACTTACTTTGAAACCGCTTTTGAATGAGCCCAAATGAAAAATGCAGGTTTTGTTCTTTTCCCGCTGTATTGCGCAAATGGTTATGATGCAAGGGAGCACGATAGGAATAAATGTCAACACTGTCTGTTGGAACTTTGTAGTCGCCATAATCGAGGATGGTTGCCCGGAAACCGGCAAAAAAACTTTTTTTTCTACCAAACAGAGAAATGGAAGAGCCCAAAAAATCATTGTTTGTTTTACCTGAAAAGTCAACTGTTCCTCCAAGCGAATTTTCAGCCGGCAAATGCATGTTTTTCAGGTCAATTATTCCGCCAATGGCATCGGAACCATACATGAGCGATGCAGGGCCTTTTATCACTTCGATATTATCAACAGCATACTGGTCGATTTCAAGCCCGTGGTCAGCCCCCCATTGTTGGGCTTCGTGTTTGATGTTGTTTTCAACCACAACAACACGGTTAAAGCCAAGACCCCTGATAAGCGGCTTTGACTGACCTGAACCTATATCAATGGTTGATACACCGGGCAGCCTTTCAAGAGAACTCATAAGGCTTCCTCCAAGGTTTTGTTTCAGGTAAACGTCATTAACAATTTCAATATTGAGCGATTCTTCTTTTTTTCGATTTTCGGAATAGTTATCAGTCACTACAACTTCTTGCAGACTAAGTGCAGAAACATCCAATCGAAACTTGTATCTCTTGTTCCCGACAAGGTCAATTGTATCAATCAGTGTCTGATAACCAATAAATGAAACTTCAATGGTATATTTACCTTTTGATAAATCAGTAATACTAAAATTGCCACCAGCATCGGTTATTGTACCTTTTTTAACAGGAAACAGAAACACAGAGGCACCTGCTAAAGGCTCATTGTTTTCATCAACAACAGTACCGCTGGCTTCGTAATGCGTTTGTGCATTAGCAGAATTATATAGAATACTCATGCCTATTAAAAGCATGAAAATCTTGCTCATATTGAAAAAATTGAGATTAAAACACCTGATAAATCGGAGAGAATTATTTTAAGAAAAATAAACAGGAGGAGCCCTTGGTGTCTTATCTGAAAAGACTTGCTTGTATTGCTGCTGCTTAGCTATTTTAAGATAATTACAAGCATTTTCAGGGATAGCCGGGTTAAAAAAGGAAATTTTTGGTAAATCATTGATCGAAAACTGATATTCGCATATTGGACATGTTTTTTCTTTTTCCGATACATTTTTGTTATTTGACTGAAAATCGGTACGCGTTATTGTTTGAGCACAAAGAGTATGTTCGCCTTGATCACCATGAGAATGGTGCCAAACAACATGAACAGATTGGAATAAGATGGGAAAAAAGAAAATTCCAAACAGTAAATAAGCAATATGTTTTCTCAGTTTAATCAATTGCTTGCTTGATTTTTACAGTTTGCACATGTGCCTTTTATTAAGACCTCTGTTTCAACATCAAAATAGCCATCGGGCAATTGATATTGTTGAACAGGCACATTTTCCAAACATTTTACAGTATTACATTCATTGCAATAGAAATGTGCATGCTCATTTTTATGTGTTACGGCATTATCAAGCGCATACTTGACTAATTGATTATCAACAACAATTTTATGGATTATTTTATGCTCCTCAAGCGTTTTGAATGAACGATAAAAAGTTGTGCGGTCGTAATTCCCGGCCAATCGTTCCCTGATTTCATTTTCAGAAAGGGCTTGTTTGGCAGTTATTACGACTTCAATAATTCCCTCTCGACAACTTGTTCGTTTGAGATTATGAATATTTAAAATTTCAATAGCTTTCATAAATGCAAAAGCATTTCAAATGCAACAATGATGCAAATGTATGCTGAATTATCGAAAAAGCAATGAAAAAGATTCATAAAGCATCAAAGTACACCTTCCCTTCGCCTGCTTTTATTTCCATGCCGGATGCTCACTGGCCCTGATCAAAAGGGCTGATGCATTCAGCGATTTTCTATTCTCTGGCATCCAAACAGGCCAAAAATCAAGGCATTCACTTTCAAAACTGTTATTTCACGAAAACCAGGCAGTAGCGCTGCTGCCAGCGTTTAGTGAGGGCTTCACTTTGAGTGAAACCCTCACTGCTTCCCGCGCAACCTCAACCTCAGCCTCAACCTCAACCTCAACTTCCTCCCCGCTTCCCCAAAATTTGCTTTACGAGGAAATTCCGTCCATCCACAAAGATTTTCCGACCATTCACACATTTTATTATGTTTTTAATAAGGGCTTTGTTAAATTAGGAGGCTTTGAACCAGGAAGATGCTGTTATCGTGATGGATGCATACAGCAGCAAGCATGAATGACACACCTTGGATGGAATCAAAACCCGCTTTGACGGAACATAAGAAATCAAGAAAAGGCGATAGGGTGGAGGATATTTATTAGTTGTGCCTCATTTAAAGACCCGAAATCATCGATAATTAATTAAGCTAAGTCTAGAACATAAATAATATGAAAAACCAAGAGAACCCAAGATTTATTCAAAACGCGCCTCACGGTGTTGACAAATACGAAGGTAAATCTGCTGAAAGAGTTGCAGATGCAATTAAGAGTCATATTGAAGAATATAACGACAAAGATAATCTTGCAAAGATAATTGGTTTAGATGGTGAATGGGGTTCTGGAAAATCAAATATTATTAGAATTCTAACAAGCAAATTAGGTGATAATTATTATTTGTTCGAATATGACGCTTGGGGTAATCAAGAAGATTTGCAAAGACGTTCATTTTTAGAACAATTAACAAAGAAGCTAATTGACGAAAGAATTCTTGAAGGAGAGACAACAATATCAAAAAGAGATGGAGGTGAAGAAACTGTATCGTGGAATGAAAAACTTAAATATCTTTTAGCACAGAAAAAAGAAACTGTTTCCGAGAAATATCCAAGAATAAGTAATGGTATGGCTGCAGCAGGAGCTGTTGCAATATTAACACCAATATTTGTCTTTATCGCATATGCTTTTAAACCGCAGCAAAACCAATGGTGGTGGACTCTTATTTCAATTTTTATTTCAATGATTCCCGTTTTAGTTAGTTTAGTTGTTTGGCGTATAGCTTGTAAAAAGGACAAAAGATATAATGACTTGGGATATCTATTGGCAATCTATAATGAAAAGATTGAGAATGATGTAAACTACGAAACAATCAGTGAGAATGAACCTTCTGTAACTGAGTTCAAGGGTTGGATGAATGATATTTCCAATTTTATTGAAGCTAAGAAAAAAAATAAATTAATAGTCGTTTTTGATAATATGGATAGATTGCCAGCAGATAAGGTGAAGGAA
The DNA here is from genome assembly GCA_016937255.1 of Bacteroidales bacterium. Classification (GTDB taxonomy): domain Bacteria; phylum Bacteroidota; class Bacteroidia; order Bacteroidales; family DTU049; genus BM518. Next base: position 68 of record JAFGWG010000075.1, on the reverse strand, counting down.
ATTTGGTCTTCTATACATACTTTTTTCTCAGAAGATGGATATAAAAATATTTGGGTTATCATTCCTTT
>JAFGWG010000074.1 GCA_016937255.1 Bacteroidales bacterium | reverse complement strand
TTATTGATTATCAATAACATGACAAAATAAATATGCTGCTTTTTATCTCATTTTTAATGATTTAATGAACTTGCGAAAGTTGAATAAATAAGCAATAAAAAAGTATTAAAAATGAAATTTAATGGTCGAAATATCGCATTTATTTCATAGTTTTGCGGATTAACAAAAATAATCAACCTATGAAACTTGTAAAAATTGTTCTTATTGCCGTTCTGGCATTTTTCGTAAGTAGCTGTCTTACAGTTGAGAAGAAAAAGTACGAATTTGAATTCACTGGCAAAAGTACTGGTACATTAACCATTACATACGTCAATCTTTTCAGCCAGATGGATGATAGTCTGGATATTTCTGAAGAAGATTTTGATGAGCTTATTGAAGATTATATCAATGGTACATCCATTGAAGATGAATTTCCTTTAGCTACCAATATCAAAAAAGAATTGTACGAAGAAAGTGGCAAACTAAATGGAAAAGTTACCATGGATTTCACTTCACTTGATGCAGTTCGTTTGTATCAGTTTGATAAAAAGAGTCCTATTTGTTTCAACGTTGGACAAACCATCGATGGCGAAAGCTTTGAGTCAAGCAACGGAACCCTTGGAAACAGCGATTATATGAACGTTGTTTTCTGGTCGGGAAAAGCCAAAAAACTTGAAGTAGTTACTACTGTTGATGCTTACGACGAAGAAGACTGTGTTAGCCTTGTGAAACAATACAGAAAATGGAAATAAGACATTAAGATATTTTCAGAAAAGTGCAGGTGTATCATCTGCACTTTTTTTATGCTATTCCTTTTATAAACAAGTCATAAGTTTCTTCAAGCTTTTTTATATCTAAATACTCGACCGTAAAATGACCAAAGCCCTTAAAAAGTATTATACGATGTTTCCCATGCAAGATCTTTTTATCGTGATGTAAATAGGGAAGAAAATCATTAAATTTCAAGTTCTTCGGAAATGGAAATTCCTTATGAATATACATTTGGAAACCATTTGCAGCTTCCACTCTAATCAATTCCAATTCTGCTGACAAGAAAAGTGCAAACTGCATTCCCATAGCTACTGCTTCTCCATGCGTAATTCTTTGTCCCGAATCATTATAGTATGATTCAATGGCATGGCCGAAACTATGTCCAAAATTCAGAAAAAGTCGTTGATGTTTTTCAAAAGGATCCTGCTGCACAATTTTCATTTTTACCCGTATGGCGTCGGCAAGCATTTTCATATCAGGCAAAACGCCAATGCCCTGTTTTAATACTTTATTCCACAAAGATTTGCTACTGTGCAAAAGCGCATGCTTAATTAACTCCGCATAACCTGATTTTAATTCAGACTTATCCAAACTTTGCAAAAAAGGAGGATAAACAAATATAAATTCAGAAAAATAATACGTACCAATTTGATTTTTAAGTATGCCCTGATTTAATGCATTTTTACCCCCGATAGAGGCATCGATCATTGCCATTAAACTAGTAGGGAGAAACACACAAGAAATGCCCCGCTTGTAAATCGAAGCCGTAAATCCGACCAAATCACTGAGCGTTCCACCACCAATACTCACCATAACCCAAGAACGATCAGCTTTCAACGCACTAAGTTCATCACAAATTTCAGATGCATGATTCCATGTTTTTAGCTTTTCCCCTCCTGACATTCTTTTAACGTAAAGCTTAGAATTTACTTCATTAAAAAAGAGATTTAAGATATCGGGGCATGACTTTTCAACATTTTCATCGAGCAATACAAATACATTTCTGGTCTTATGTGAGCCAATATGATGCCGCCAAGTTTTGACAAATGCAGCACTATCCTCGCTGATATAAACCGGCGAATGATTGTTTCCAATCTTATATGATTTTCTTTTTAGAGTATCCATTTTGGCAAATTTACTAAATGCCTGAAGATTGTCGCATTTTTGTATTAATTTTGATCTTGAATTTTAAGAAAATAAAGCAAAACACCATGAAACACAGCAGTTTTCTGTTCATTTTAGCCTTGGTTCTATTTCTTGGCTCATGCAAAAATATGAAAGTACAGCAAATTAATGGAAACGAGAAGCTTCCAAACAATGCGGGCGTGGTGTATTATTTGCCAAAAACCATTATTTATCTCGATGTTGAAGTTCATCGCTGTGATTTTCTGAAAGGACCATTTGCTACATATTCATCTAAATATACTGGTATATCAAATGTAATCAGCGAAAACTCAAGCGAATATCGTATCGAAGACATTAAAATAACTACATCTAATATTGCCGATACATCAAATGCCTTTCTCATTAGTCTTCCAAAATCCAAAAAGCACGTGCCACATCTCGAATTCTCTAGCGACGGTATTTTGCTTAGCATGAATTATGAAGAAGACACATTGTACAAAAGCAGTAATTTGGGAACAACAAATATCAATGAAAATGAATTAGATGATCCTGGCGAATTCAAGTATTTTGCTTCAGAAAATATTAAAGTAAAAACCGATACAATTTTTGAAAAAATTGTTCTCGATACCATCACCATTGAAAAACAGATACTCGAACATTCGGTAATAGAAAAATCAGATGAAGACAAAGCCAAAGATGTAGCAGACTACCTGAAGCTAATTGCCGAACATAAACTTAATCTTCTCTCTGGTTATCAAGAAGTTGGTTATTCGTTAGAGACCATTAAATTCATGTATGAAGAACTAGATCACATGGAAAAAGACTACCTCTCGCTTTTCACAGGGAAAGAAGTGGAAGGAACATTGCATTTCCGATTTGCCATTATGCCCGACATTAATATGCCCGATACCGGCTCTTTTCTTTGTAGTTTTGACGGATACAGTGGACTTCTATATGAATACGACAGTGTTTATACCGACAGAAATATTTTTTTCAAGATTATCTCTAGTGGAAAAACCAATGTATTGAATAACTTAGACTTTAAGGCCAGAAAAGGCATTTATTACAATATTCCCGACAATACACGCTTTGTATTATGCAAAGGCAATGGAGAAGTTCTATTTGAGTCCAACGCTTCTATTTCCCAATTTGGCAAAATAATGTTTCTGCCAACGCGTATAAACGCAATACGTTTCAATAATGAATCGGGCAGTATTCGCTCAATAAAATAGACCTAGTAAAAGCAGGTATTGAAAAGATAAATTCTGGCTTTTCCATTGATTAAGTTCAATGTAGCATCGCCACCTTCTTCGTATAAATCACAATCAAAGCGGATATACAATTCACGAGAGCTAAAACCACCTGTACCAGTCGTATTTAGGGTTGTATCTACATAAACACCACCACTTTGCGCGCCACCTGCTGTTGAGTACCAAACACCTGAGCTATTGCGCCATCTGATTTGAATACCGGTTGCAACAGAAGAATCCTGATTATAATATGTAAATACAGGCAAACTTGATTCTGAAAGACGAGCATGGAATAGCGAATCTTTATTAAGCATAGCAGAATCGAGCAAATTTACCAATGAAAATTCTACAATCTCACGAGAAGAAATATAATATCCCGAAGGAGCCTGATAGAATCGGGTACTGCTGCTAAAGTGATCTCCCACTAAATCGGTATAACATGTATCTCCATTTTCTGAAAGATAGCCGTTATTTCCTGGGGTAATTGATTTATTATTACCACTAATTATAGCAGAAAAAAATGATCCCTGTGGTTCCTCAACTACAGTATCTTCATCCTTTTCACAGGAAGAGAAAATTATTAGAGAAGTAAATAAAGCGATGAGAGAAAACGAAATACCACGATACTTTTTCATAATGCCTTGCTTATTTTAATGTTCAAATATACGATTTTTTCTTTTCTATCCCCTTTTTACGAATAAAAGAGAAATTTGTTTAAGTTCGCAAAAAAAATCATGAAATACTTTACATATATCTTTCTGTTTCTAATGATTTCATCTTGTGGAAATCAACCGCTGAAGCTGCATGAATACTCGGGGAACACGCAGGGCACATATTTTCACATTAAATATTATTCTAAAGACACCGAGGATCTAAATCATGAGATTGACAGTATTTTACAAGACTTCGACCTTATGGCATCGATATACAACGATTCCTCTATAATAAGTAAAATAAACAGAGGCGAAGAACCAAAACTCAGCGAAGAATTTATTGAACTTTTTAACCGAAGCATGCAAATTGCAAAAGAAAGTAATGGTAACTTTGATATTACTGTAGGTCAGCTGGTTGAAGCCTGGGGATTCTTTAAAAAAGCAAATAGCGAACCCGATTCAGCACAGGTTGATTCTATTCTGCAATATATCGGGTACCAAAAAGTAAGCCTCGAAAATGGCAAAGTAATACGCGATTATAACCAAACCCGTTTCGATTTTAATGCTGTTGCACAAGGATATTCTGTTGATATTATTTGTTCGTTTTTGGAAGAGCAAGGCGTAGAAAACTATCTTGTTGAAATTGGAGGAGAAGTTTGTTGTAAAGGGGCAAAGCCAAATGATACACCATGGAAAGTGGGCATTGAAAAGCCTGCAGATGATCCCATGGCAGAGCAGGAAATCTTTCGCACACTAAGTGTTAACGATATTTCTATTGCCACTTCAGGCAGCAGCCGTAAATTTTACGAGAAAGATGGTATAAAATATTCGCATACCATAAATCCTCATACGGGATATCCTGTAAGTCATACCCTACTAAGCGTTACCGTTATTGCAGAGCAATGCCTCGACGCCGATGCATGGGCTACTGCTTTTATGGTGATGGGTGTTGAAAAATCGAAGAAAATTCTGGAAAAGAAGCCAGACATGGATGCCTTTTTCATCTATTCGGCCGAAGATGGCACTTTGCAAACCGATAGCACGGTGGGATTTGGGAAGTATTTTGAGAAAACACAATAAATCCCATCCATAATTAATTATTATATTTGTATCAAACAATAGAATATGGAACTTGCATTGGATCTTGCTAAAATCGTTTTACCTGCTGTAATGGTTTTTCTCACAGCATATTTCGTTTTGAAATCTTATCTCGAAAACCAGCAAAAACATAAGCTGATTGAGATGAAAATGGATCAGAAAAAATTTGCTTTACCCCTTCGTTTGCAGGCATATGAACGTTTAGCATTGCTTCTCGAAAGAATCAGCCCCGAGAATCTTATTATGCGGGTAAACACACCAGCCCTCAATGCTGTTTCTATGCAAAACGCACTCATTCAAGCCATACGCATGGAATTTGAGCATAATTTAGCTCAGCAAATCTATGTGAGCGATCAGGCCTGGGTCTTGGTAAAAAATGCCAAAGAAGATGTTATCCGTATTGTAAATACTGCAGCTTCAAAAATGGGCGAAAATGCCAGTAATATTGATTTGAGCACTGCAGTTTTTGAAGAGTCACTAAAAGCAAAAGACGGTGCTATTAGCATCGCTCTATCCTACCTTAAAAACGAAGGTCGTGCATATCTAGATACTTAAAAACCTATTATAATTCTTTCTAAATCAAGATTATATTCTCATTTTGGCGTGAATTTTGTTGCAAATACTGCGCACTGAAAAATCACCCACAGATGAGAAAATTATACTTGCTTTTATTAGCGCTTCCATTTCTTTTTGGTTCCTGCGGCATAAACACATTGACTATGTGGGTTACCGAGCCTGCTCCCGTTACCATAAATCCAAAAATTACTAAAGTTGGAATTATTGATCGCAGCAAAGCCACGGAAGAAACTGAGAAACACGATAAAATTGATAGAATTCTTACCGCCGAAGGAAAGAATTTCGATAAGGAAGGTTCCGAACGCTGTGTGAAAGGGCTTATCGAAGAATTGAAAGCTAATACCCGTTTCACTGAAATAAAAATGGCTGAAACAGAGCGCATTCAAAATCCCGGAATGGGAGTCTTCCCTGCTGCTATTGGATGGGGCGAAGTAGAAAAAATAGCCAAGGCCAATGATGTTGATGTACTTTTTGTGCTTTCTTTTTACGATACCGACACTAGAATAGAATATAAAATGGTGACCAAAAATGTAGTCAGTCCTCTTGGTGGCACTGTGCCTGTACCTGAACACCATTGTGTGGTATCGACCATAATCAAAACGGGTTGGCGCATTTACGATGTGAAAGACAAAGTTATTGCCGACGAAATTGTTTACGAAGAGGTTGTGGTTTCAGAGGGTCATGGCATTAACCCCATGGCAGCAGCACAAGCAGTAATGGGAAGAAAAGAAGGCGTGATGAACAGAAGCACCAATATTGGAATTGCTTATGCCAGACGCGTGCTACCAGTGCGAGTTAGAGTTAGTCGCAATTATTTTGTTGGCGGCAGCAAATCTTTTAAAATTGCAAAGCGCAGAGCACAAACCGGAGATTGGGATGGCGCTGCTGAACTATGGTTACGAGAAACCAATAGTCCAAAGAGAAAAGTTGCAGGACGAGCTTGCTATAATATGGCCATTCATTGTGAGATCAATGGCGATTTAAAAGGTGCTTACGATTGGGCATCTAAATCATACACCGATTATAAAAACAAAGAAGCCCTGCGCTATTTGAATATCATTAAATATCGTATGGCACAAAATCGCGAGCTGGAATACCAGACCGATCATTAAAATCTAATATTCACCCGCAAGGGTTCTGAATATTTTCACAGCTAAACTGTTTTTTTTTGAATGTGGTGACTTAGGTCATCACATTTTTTATGTTATTTAAACATTCAATACCACATCCATTTCGAAAAATCTATATTTCGCCTTGGATTTGGGCATATTAATGCTTACTTTTGTAATAATGAATAAAATTGTCGAACTACGTAAAGAATTGCACCATAAGCCTGAAGTCTCGAATAAAGAATTTAAAACCTCTGCAAAAATCCATTCTTTCATTAGTGACTTAAAACCCGACAAAACTATTTCCATTGGAGAAACCGGACTTGCCTTTGTTTTTGATAGTGGAAAAGAGGGAACTACTTCAATGTTCAGAGCAGAGCTAGATGCACTTCCCATTAAAGAGATCAATACATTTGAATATGCGTCGCAAAATAATGCAGCACATGCCTGCGGTCACGATGGGCATATGTCTATCCTTGCCGCTTTAGGGGAAAAAATAGCAGTCAATCGTCCGAAAAAAGGGCGATGTATTTTACTTTTTCAACCTGCAGAAGAGGTTGAGCAAGGCGCAAGAGATGTTGTGAACGACCCTAATTTCAAAGCCATTGAACCCGATTTTATCTTTGCTTTGCATAATATTCCGGGGGCTCCAAAAAACCAAATTCTGTTAAAAAAAGGAAGCTTTACTGCCGCATCTAAAGGAATGACGATCAGACTTACAGGAAAAACATCTCATGCAGCAGAGCCCGAAAACGGTATCAGTCCAGCAGATGCCATTGCAAAAATTATTTTAGAAATGCATCAGTTGAGATCGAGTGATGATTTATTTAACGATCTAACCCTTCTCACCATTATTCATATTCAGCTAGGAGAAATTTCATTTGGCACCAGTCCTGGTTATGCCGAGATTAGAATTACTCTGCGGGCTTATGAGAATAGCGATATGGATCTTCTAACCCAAAATTGCGAAGCTATTGTAAAGCGCATTGCAAACAATGAAAAATTGAAGCTAGAATATGACTACAGTGAAGTTTTTCCCGCAACCGTTAACGACGACGACTGTGTTAAGCATATTGAAACTGCAGCCATAAAAAATAATCTTACTATTCAATGGCTCGACAGTCCTTTTAAATGGTCGGAAGATTTTGCGTATTATACTGAAAAATTCAAAGGCGGATTTTTCGGGCTGGGTGCAGGAGAAAATCAGCCGCCACTTCATAATCCCGATTATGATTTTCCCGATGATATCATAGAAAGTGGAGCAAATATTTTCTATCATATTTACAAAGAACTACACCATGACTAAATCCTCATACATACACCTAAATTCAGATGCATTACGAAATAATATTGCATTTTTAAAAAGAAAATATGGAAAAAAAGTAAGAATTTCCTCTGTAGTGAAAGCCAATGCATATGGTCATGGAATTGAGGAGATGGTACCACTTTTGGAAAAACAGGGCATAGATCATTTTTCTGTATTCGATTTTAGTGAAGCCATTAGGGTGCAGAAAAGCTTACGTAAACCAGCATCAATAATGATTATGGGCTGGATCAGTGATTCGGACATTGACAATGCCATTGAACGCGGATTAGAATTCTTCATTTTCAATCAAAGCCGACTAAAAAAAGCATTGAGCTATGCAAAAGTCATTGGCAAGAAAGCTAAAATACATTTGGAGGTTGAAACTGGAATGAACAGATCGGGCATAGATTTGTCTGAGCTAAACGAAGTCATTCAGTTTATTCTTGAGAACCATAATTATATTGAAGTTTCTGGGTTCTGCACGCACCTGGCAGGAGCAGAAAGTATTGGAAATCATAAAAGAATAATGAATCAGCTGAAAAAGTATAAGAGTATGCTAAAAAAGGCTGAAGAAATGGGATTAGAAATTGGCTTAAGACATGTAGCAAACTCTGCAGCATCACTGGTTTATCCTAAAACACGTTTTGATTTAGTAAGAGTTGGCATTCTTCAATATGGTTTCTGGCCAAGCATGGAAGTTTTTATTCATTATACCAGTGATAAAGTTAATAAAGAAGACCCTCTAAACCGCATATTAAGCTGGAAAAGCAAAATCATGTCGATAAAAGAAGTAAAAACTGGTGAATTTATTGGTTATGGTATTTCTTTCCTTGCACAGAGCAAGGTAAAAACAGCGCTGGTTCCCGTAGGATATAGTGGCGGCTACAGTCGCTCATTGAGCAATAAAGGAAGGGTTATTATTAACGGAAACCGGTGTGGCGTAATTGGTGTGGTAAACATGAATATGATTATCGTCGATATCACCAATGTAGATAATGCAAAAATTGGAGACGAAGTAGTTTTAATTGGAAAGCAGGAAGACATTGAAATCAAGGTAAAATCTTTCAGCGATTACTCTGACATGTTAAATTATGAGATTCTCGCTCATATGCCTACCAATATTGAGCGCAAAGTAATTTATTAGCAAAACTGCAGCGCCTTGTCATACATCGCTAATATTCATGACTTTATAGGTAAAAATTACGAATTAAAGTAAAAATTTATTGATAATAATTAAACAAATATTTGCTTATAACAAATAATTGTGTTTTTTTTGCATATTGGTAGGATTCTACCAGAATCGTTTTATTAATTTTTTTTCACATGAACATTTTTGTTACAAAACTGAATTATGACACAGAAGAAGCATCATTACAAGAAGCTTTTGAGGTGTATGGACAAGTTGACTCTGTAAAAATCATTACAGATAAATTCACAGGCCGCTCTAAAGGATATGGCTTTGTTGAAATGCCTGATGATGACGCCGGACAGGCTGCAATCGACGGGTTGAATGAAACCGAACTTCACGGAAGAACTATTATAGTTAAAAAAGCGAAGCCAAGAGAAAACAATGATCGTTTTCAAGGTGGCCGCGATCGCTACTAGTATTCCGCACAAAATTCAAAAAGGCTTCTCGTTTCGGGAAGCCTTTTTTTATTAACAATCATTCAAAAGCATTTGTAGAAATGCGAATTATATAGTATTTTTATCCCAAATTCAAGAATTATGAAGAAAAGTATTGTATTAATCTGTGCATTATTGATTTCATTTTCGGCTTTCTCCTTGAATCCTTCCAGAGAATATGCCGTTACTCCTGCCGATTACGGTATAGATTACGAAGAAGTTAGCATTACCACCAGCGACAATCTAAATTTAAAAGGCTGGTATTTTACCCCCAAAGAAATTTCTTATAAGATGATCATCATCAGTGATGATGGTGTTGGAAATATGGCTGATTTAATAGAAATAGCTACAAATTTTGTTTCTCTAGGCTGGAATGTACTTACCTATGATTATCGTGGGTTTGGAGAAAGCGACGAGTTTGAGATTAATAATAACTTTTATATTTACTCTCAATTTGAAAAAGATCTTAATGCAGCCATAGATTACTCACGTAAAAGTCACTCCAAAAACCGAACATTAGCCTTGTACGGGCAAGGTATCGGAGCTTCATTATCCCTTGCAATAGGTGCTATTCGCAGTGGTGAGATTTCAAAAATCATTGCTGATTCCCCATACTCTACCCTCGATGATGTACAAAAAGCCATTAAAGAAGCTGAAGGCAAAGATGTTTTACTTCCTTTAGGGTTCGATAAAAATATGCTTGAGCCAGTATATGCTCTAGAAGCTAAAGGTGGCAGTCTGAATGGCATTCTCATTATTTACGGCAAAGACGATCCTGTATATAATGGCGACATGGTAAAAAGAATCACTAAAATAAGGTCGAAAATAACCCAAACGTATGTAGTGAAAGACGCCACAAAAGACAATACATTCACTGCCGACAAAGAATCCTATTTCAGAACTATTAAAAATTTTCTTTAGCCCTCAGCTGAACTATGAGGCAAATCCTTTTATGCACTATTACACTATTCATTATACAGATGTATCCAACATCTGCTCAGAATGATAGCATCAAATATCCACTGCGTAAAGGCATTGCTATAGGCTCCTCAATTTTAGGCTATGGCGGATCGCTCACAGGATTATACTTCCTTTGGTATAGCGATTATAGCTCGGGTGCTTTCCATAGCTTCAACGACAATAAAGAATGGTATGGCATAGACAAAATGGGCCATGGCACTACTGCTTTTCATGTAGCCAGAGTACAATCAGATATTTTTTTATGGTCGGGAATGCCGAATAAAAAAGCAGTTTTATGGGGCTCCGGAATTTCGCTTGCATTTCTCAGCACCATCGAAATATTTGATGGTTTTTCAGATGGTTGGGGGTTTTCACCCGGTGATATGCTTGCCAATTTTTCAGGAGTAAGTCTTTTTGCTACACAGGAGCTTTTTCTAAAAGAAAGGCCTGTAAATATTAAATTCTCCATGCGTCCCAGTAAATATGCGGAGTATAATCCTGAACTGCTGGGCGAAAATTTCATTCAGCAAACGCTAAAAGATTATAATGGGCAAACCTATTGGCTGAGTTTCAATATAGCGAGCTGTTTGAAGCCTGAATCAAATTTTCCAGACTGGCTTTGCCTCGATCTTGGATATGGTGCAGATGGAATGATTGGGGCCACTTCAAATCCCGATGAAATCAATGGAAATATAGTTCCAAATTTCAAGCGCTATCCACAGTTTTATCTTTCTCCAGACATAGATTTTTCGAAGATCAATATCCGAAATCCCTGGCTGGCATTTCTAGTAAAAGGATTGAATTTCATTAAAATTCCTGCGCCTGCATTAGAGTGGAACCGAGAAAATGGAATGAAATTTCATGCTCTGTATTTCTAGTAATTTTATTGTAGAGATCTACTTTGCCTTTCTTCCCTTGAATAGCGAAGCATCTGTCTTAAAAACCCTTCCATAACAAATTGAATGTAGATATCGGGTTTCTCATTAAAAAATATAGCGTCATTGAATTTATGCTGCCATGCATCAAAAATAAATACCGAACGAGAGGAATTTCGAGCAATAAAAGGCATTACAGCAGTACCAAATGACTCTCTTATCATCAAAATTTTTGGCAATGAATCATTATTAGATTCATATACAATTTCATATTCTTCGGGATAAGCAAAACCCTCTAGAGGCGTATAGCTTTTCTTGTCTGAAACATAAATATCGGCAGAATTGCGCGCATTCAAATGAATAAAATCTTCCCACATACGCTTATCGTCGGCAAGACCCAACATTTCGGCCAAATTACCCCCTTTACGATATTGATAACTAATTTCAAAATCACTTAATTCTAAAGGTTTCATTTGTGGAAAATCTAAGCGCATATATTCTGTCAATCTCTGAATAGCATAAAATGCACCAAGCTCATTCCAATGATTATCTGTTTTCAGAAAAAGCAGCTCATCATTCTTCTTCGACACCAAATAATTGCGCAAATATATGGCTCTGATATTCGTCTGAGCATGAAGTTCATCCATTAGCAACTCAGAATTGTTTTGATCAACCAATTTACTTGCAAAATCGGGTAAATTTTCGGGATACACAGAATGCTTCGATGGAATAAGTACAAAATAATATATCGCATTATTTGCTTTGGCAATTGAATCCCTATACCTTAATTCTGCAACAAACTCATTCAGCTCTTCAGGCGTAAAAAGGCTATCGCCTCTATAATTTTCCAATTCATAGGATGAATAAAATAAAAAACCATTTTTACCAATAAATGCTTTTTCGGGAATTGCGCTAAAATGCAGGCTAAAATTTACAAACCGATTATATTCCTGTAAAATCAGATTTCGAAGAATAAAATTATCATCGAAATAAGTTTCAAATTGAGAAGGGAATATATCTAATTTTGCAGGATTAAAGACTGGCAATGGCTGTTTAGCTCGGTTTTCACTATCTTCCACATCATCAACAATACTAAATAAAATATTGAAAAGAGGAATAAGTAGTATCAAAGAGAACATCACCACAAGCAAATGTGTACGAATAAACCTTCTCGATATTTTCTTATGTCTTTTCATCAGAATCTAAAATAGATAAATGGATTATATGATCCGGTGAGTAAAATAATAGTGGTAAAAAGCAGCAAAACCACAATGACAATTAAGTGTAAAGAGTCGTAAGAACAAAGAAGCACTTTTCTAAATTGTGAATTCACTGATTTATAAATCTTTAGAAAACCTTTATACAGAAGAGGGAAAAAGCCGTAAGCACCCAATACTCCAAGAATGAGATAGAAATATAGTTGCGAGGTATAATACAATCCTAAATTGATTGTGGTATCAGAACTATAGATGAACATTTTTTTCACATAAGCAATAGCATAGGGAAGGTTTTCTGCTCGAAAAAACACCCATGTTACCATTACAAAAAGCACAACATATAAATTTGATATGACCGAAGGCATTTTTTTCAATACCTTAGAAAATCCCAGTCGCTCGACAATCATCATAAAACCATGCATTAATCCCCATACAATGAAACTAAACCCTGCTCCGTGCCAGAAACCGGTTAGAAAAAAAACCAGAATCAGATTAAAATAGGTTCGTCCTCCAGATTTCCGGCTTCCACCTAAAGGGATATACACATAATCTCTAAACCAAGAGCTAAGAGAAATATGCCATCTTCGCCAAAATTCTCTTACTGAACGAGATATATATGGGAAATTGAAGTTTTCCAAAAAGTCGAAGCCCAGCATTTTACCCAAGCCAATAGCCATATCGCTATAGCCGGCAAAATCGTAATAAATTTGCAGAGAATAAAAAATGATGCCCATCCATACCTGAGACGTTGACATTGCATCGGGAGAAACCACAAATGTTTTATCAACAATTAATGCAAAAGAATTTGCCAGTAAAACTTTTTTCACCAGTCCAATAATGAACCGTTCTATCCCCACTGCAAATTTTCTTCTGCCAATTTTTCGCTTCATCAATTGATTATCAATATCATGATATCGAACAATGGGCCCTGCAATCAACTGAGGGAAAAGAGAAATGTATAGTCCTAGATTTATAAAATTCTTTTGCACATTTGAATGACCTCTGTACACATCAATCAAGTAGGAAAGTCCTTGAAATGTAAAAAACGAAATGCCCAGTGGAAGTAAAATTTCGGGAATCGATAAAGCATTAAATCCGGCTAAATCTGAGAACTTATTGATATTATGCAGAATAAAGCCTGTGTACTTAAAAAACACCAATAAGGCGACATTTAATGCCACGCCTATAAACAAATAAAGCAAGGCCTTTTTCTTTTTGTGTTCCAGATCAATAAAGCGCCCGATTAATCTGCCAAAGAAATAGTTTGCTGCAATTGAAAACACAAGTAATGCAAGATATGACACATTTCCCCATGCATAAAAAATCAAACTAAAAAAGAAAAGTGTTGCATTCTTATACCTGAAAGGAAGAAGTGTGTGCGCTATGAGCACCAGAGGCAAAAAAATGTAAATAAATGTTAGCGAACTAAACAACATAAATCTAAATATTAATTACTCTCCTTCAAATACATACTGAATAATATTAGCTCCCATTTGCAATGCTTTTAACCGAGTTTCCTGCGAATCTCCATGTACAGCTTGATCTTCCCAACCATCACCGAGGTCGCATTCATAAGTATAGAGTAAAACCAACCGCCCTTCAATGAAAACACCAAAAGCTTGCGGAGCCTTATTATCGTGTTCATGAATTTTGGGCAAGCCTTTTGAAAAATCCCAATTCTGATGAAAAATAGCGTGTGTATATGGAATTTCAATAAGCTCATATTCAGGAAAAATCTTTGCAATCTGTGGGCGAATGTATGGATCCATACCATAGTTATCGTCAATATGAAGAAATCCTCCAGCAAATAAATATGTACGTAAATTATCAATTTCCTGAGAGGAGAAAATCACGTTGCCATGTCCAGTCATATGTAAAAAAGGGAAATTATAAATTTCCATACTGCCGGGCTCTACCGTAGGAATATCGTTGCTAATATTTGTTCCAAGCTGATTATTACAAAAAGCGACTAGATTAGGCAAAGATGTTGGATTGGCATACCAGTCGCCGCCACCACTATATTTAAGAAGGGCAATCTTCACCATAGACTCTTGAGCCTGAACAGCAAGAGTGTGGGCAAGAGTGTGAAGAAAAAAGAATAATATGACAAGTTTCAGTCTCATGTGTTTTTCATATAAAATACTGCTGTGGAATAAACCCCAGCCGTTTCGGTACGTAAACGATTTGCCCCCAAACTTATTGCTTGAAAACCAAGCTCATTTGCCATCAAAACCTCATCTGCTGTAAAATCTCCTTCAGGGCCAATCATAACGACAGCATCTGAATTTGATTCCAAAGTCTCTGAAATTTCTTTTCGGTCATTCCGCTCGCACCATGCAATAAATTTTTGACCATGAAGTTCCAAACTACCTATATCTTCAAACTTCAATGGATCTGTCAATTCAGGGATAAAATACTGCTTTGATTGCATTGTAGCTGAGCGAATTATACGTTGTAAGCGATCCATTTTCCTTAATGGGCTTTCTGTGCGCTCACAAATCAAAGGAATGATTTTGCCCACTCCCAGTTCAGTGCATTTTTCAAGCATCCATTCAAAACGCTCTGCATTTTTCAACGGTGAAATCATAAGGGTAAGCCGGGGAGCAGATTTCGTCACCTCATGAATTTCGACCACCTGCAATGAAATCGATCTTTTGTCCAAACTCAGAATTATCGCATCACTATAGTGTCCTTTTCCATCACAAATGCGAATACTGTCCCCTTCCTTCTTACGAAGGACTTTCAAGTGGCGCAATTCCATTTCATCGGGCTCGATGCTGCCATTTATCAGTTCGGGAACGTAAAACAATTGCATTTGTATACTTTTATCCTGCCGTAAAATTACAATAAATGTTGAAAAAAGGTCTGCATATACTCAATCATCGAAATTTCATCCTCAGCCTCTCGCTGATATTGGGATTTATTTTGGGTGAAAACACAACACTATTGGCCGATTACAGCGTTTGGATACTGGCATTGGTTATGGTTTTCGCCACCAGTGGTTTTGCTTTTTCCGATTGGAAACCATGGACCAAAACACTTGGACAAATCACCCATGCATTTTTTTTGAACTATATTCTTTTTGGGCTTTTGCTAATCGGCAGTGGTTACCTTTTTTTCAGTGATGAAATGATGATTGCAGGACTTGTGTTACTTGCATTAAGTCCACCAGGACCATCAGTAGTACCGTTTACCGCTGTAATGAAAGGCGATTTGAAATATGCGGTTACTGGGGTCTTTGGCTTGCATCTTTTATCGATAGTGGTTACTCCTTTTGCTTTGATGTGGCTACTGGGAAAATCTGCAATTAGCCCTGAAGCGGTTATTATCATCATGGCAAAAGTTATAGTGGGACCTTTAATTATCAGTCGATTTTTACGACACAGTAAAATTTATCCCACCGTTGAGAAAGTACGCGGGCATGTAATTAACTGGGGCTTTTTTCTGGTCGTGATGCCCATTGTAGGGCTAAGTAAAGGGTTGATTTTGGGTAATCCCGAATTTTTATGGCTAAATATTCTAATTTTTACTGTATTCATGTTTGGAGGCGGATTGTTATTCAATTTGATTTCTAAATTATTGAAAATAAACAATGGCCGTACCATTGCCGCCAACCTTATGTTTACCACAAAAAGTTCTGCTTTTGCTGCTGTGGCATCATTTACTTTATTACCGAGAGAAACGGCATTGCCTGCAGCGGTTCATGCCATTTTTGTAACAGTATATTTCATTGTGTATGATGGGTTATTAAAAAGAAACAGATGATTGGTTATCGCATTAATGTAACATTTCCGCTACCCTCAAACTCTTCACCGCTTAAATACACTCCTTTGTATGAAATGTAGTACACACCGGGCTCTACAATATCTCCGTCTTTGGTTCCATCCCAATATGAGCCGGGTTCTGAAGTTTCAAATATTAAATTCCCCCATCTGCTATATACCGAATATTGAAGATTAAAAGCACATTCGCAATATATATGAAGTTCATCATTTACCCCGTCTCCATTCGGAGTAAATGATGACGGTATGATAACTTCTTCGCACGAATCGGCAGGTACACTACTATAGCGATCATATACAGATGATGCTTCTGCACTTGCTCCGGCAGCTAAAAACAAGGCCATTATAAAAAAGGAAAGTGACTTCATATGAATTTTTTTAAAACTACATTCTGTCTGCAAAATACCCAACTAAAGCCAATAGAAAAGCCAGAATGAAAAAGAACAGTACACACCCTGCACAACCCAAGCCTTCGAAGTATGCACCACTTATAACCAGCCAAATAAAACCAATCAGTAAAGCAACACTTAATATAAAGAGAAAAACAAAAATTGCTTCTGTTGATTGCCGGGCAGAAGCAAGAGAAGCATTGCGGGGTCTACTGATATGAGATAGCGAAAAGCCGGTATGTTTGTAATATATCTCATTTATCGCCTGCCATGAGGTCACATCTTCATCAATATTGATTTGAGTATTGGCTTCAACCGGAGATTTTTCCGGATTTTCCTCCTGCAAATCTTCGCTCAGTGCTAATTCACGCTGGGAATGAATTTGTTTTGAGAGCGAATCCATGTCGTGCTGCATATTAACGGGCACCTTATTCAAGTAGTTAAACCGTTTTTTAAAGTTCACGGTCTGGCAGGAAACCACAACCAAAATAACCGGAAGAATAATGAACCAGATATTGGGTTTTGATGGGCAACGCATAGTCTTATATTTACGTTTACTGTGTAAATATACAAAATTACAGAAAGTTATAAGTTAAGTCATTCACTTTAGTCCGAAAGCATTTGCTCAATAGCCTCCAATCTTTGCTTCATTTCATCTATTTCCTTTTGTTGTGCATTGATGGTTTGCTGCTGTTGTTCTATAATGACTTGTTGTTCCTGGGTGGCTTGAACCAGAGGCACAACAAATTCTGCATAGCGCAAACCATAATGCGATTGGTCATTTTTTGGAGCATCAACTCCGCTAAAATCATATCCAATGCTAAGTGCTGCAGCTTCTACATCCTGAGCAATGAAACCAGTATACGTAATCTTCGATTTTGCATTATAGTCATAGGGTTTTTCTATTGAATCAGGAATTTGCAGAAACTCATCTATTTTATCAATATTTAGGTTGTAAGTTACAGGCTCCAACAACATTATAAAATCCAGTCCGGGAACATTATTCTCAATATTATCTTTAAACCGACGATCAGAAATATTGGTCCAATTCGCATACCCACCGATACTGGTAACAGAACTATTTCCAATTCGAACCATATTATTACCTGTAATAGCAGTATATGCTCCTAATGCTGTTGAATTGTAATACGCAGTTCCACTATAGCCGGCAAAAACGCCCAGGGCCGTATTTTGATAGCCGGTAATATTCTGACCAAGAGCTTCAGATCCAATAGCAGTATTGCGATATCCCGTGGTATTATCATTAAGTGTCCACAAACCCATTGCCACATTTCTATGTCCAGTTGTATTATTATTTAAGGTGCTATATCCAAATGCAGCATTATAATACCCAGATGTGTTATATCGCATTACATATGTACCAACAGCAGTATTATTCTTCCCAAAATCACCGGAACCAACCACATTAGCATTTAACACATATGAGCCAATTGCAATATTATTACTATTTCCCAGACCATTGGTATTATATGATTGCGTTTGAAGAGCATACGCTCCAATTGCTATATTCTGATTCATACCAGTATTATTGAGTAATGCTGAATCACCAATGGCAATATTTCTTGATCCAGTTCTATTTTGATAAAGGGCATATGAACCTAAAGCAATGTTCTTAACGCCACGTATTTCACCCATATAAAGTATCGGGTTGTTACTGTACAAAGAGTATGATCCTATTGCGATATTATTGGAATTATATACTGCGCCGCTATTATCAAATGACTGATTTCTCATTGCATACGCACCAATAGCAATATTATTTTCTGATGTAGTATTATAAAACATTGAATAGTAGCCCATGGCGATATTATAACTTGCAATGGTATTGTCGCGCATTGCATAATTACCAATTGCAACATTTCTTGATCCTGTTGTATTAGCCATCATTGTATATGAGCCTAAAGCTGTATTAAAATCGCCAGAACTATTATTCATAAGCGAATATGATCCAAAGGCGGAATTATAAGTTCCGCTATTATTTAATTCTCCTGAAGAGTATCCAACAAATGTGTTTCTATTTGTAACAAGATCATCATTTGCACCGGCATTTTCACCTATAAACACTGATTGCCCTGTATTTAGAATCTCAACCTGCCCTTTTGTTGTTATTCTGGTTCTAACAACATTATTCGTTCTGAAATCCAATGCCTGTGCATCTGTAGTTCCAATGAAATCTGTTGCATTAGTAGTACCTGAATTCCCGCTTATTTTCCATGCATTAGGATCGGTTTCAGTATATCCGTTAAAGGCAACAGCATCCAGAGTCCTATTTACTAAATTACCATTCACATCCATTAAAAGGGCAGTATTTTCAGTGGTACCAGCCCCTAAATTTTCAAACCTAACAGTACCATTTACATGCAGATTAGCAGTTGGCGAAATTGTTCCGGTATTAATCCCAAAATTTCCACTTGGATTAAATGCTATATGACGATTTGCATCATCAGTTTGAAAATTATAAATCATTCCATTTATATATTCCAATCTCAGGCGGTGAGTTTGCCCATACCCATACCAATCCATTATTGGACCATAACCACTTACATCTCTATCAATGGTTACAAAATCTGTAGCACCGGTTAGGCGAACATGAAAAGTTGTGGCAGGTGTTTGAACATTTATCCCCACATTCCCTCCACTCAAAATGCGCATACGCTCGGTATCATCGGTGTGAAATGAGAGGAAACCTGGTTCACGATTGATAAGACTGTAATCGGATCCGGCCATATAAACCTGAAAACCGGAGTTGGCCGCTGTTGTATTACTAATCTGCAGCATATTTCCATCTGACGGGTTATACAAATGTAAAAGACTCTGTGGTGTAAAGACAGTACTGCTGATTCCAACATTTTGCGCCTTTACTGCTGAAACATAAAGTATAATAATTAATAGAAACAATAGCTTTTTCATGGCTTCCTCCGGTCAGGTTTTTTTACTTTTTATTTAATATGGATGGTAAATGTTCCCTTTGAAATGGTTTCCATAAGAAAAACATCTTTCCTTTCAATAGAACCGTCTTCCTGGATGATGTCTTTAGTTTTCTGGTATCTTTCTATACCCACCGAAACCAATACTGAATGATCGCCAATATCGAGCGTTTCTACATGAGAAGAAAGACGACTGAAATCATCATCACCTGTATTAAGAACATAAACCTGAATCTGATCCCAATCTGAATCGGGGTTTGCCCATATTTTTCTTTGAACAAATCGACCATCGACATATACATCAACCATAAATTGCTCATTCGATTTAATACTGTATGAACCAAAAGCTTTAGGGAAATAAACTCTTGCATATACCGATTCGTCGCCATCAAAATCCGTTTTTAGATTATAATTGGCTTCCATGTTTTTCTCAATGGCATCATTGGCAAAAACCATATTGGCAATACCGTCTGCATCAAGCTGACGATAACTGTTCTGAGCGCTCACACTCATGGTAAAAATAATGGGTAGTAAATACATAATTCGTTTCATTTTTTTGTTGTTTGACGTTTATGAAACAAAAGTATTATGCTGCACTCGGCTATTTATACGGAATTTTCCGTACTA
>JAFGWG010000073.1 GCA_016937255.1 Bacteroidales bacterium | reverse complement strand
ATTTATATTTTAGTGTCTGGTCGACGATGGAGTGATGGCTTCATTCCTCAAGCCTATCAGGTTTTGGAATTTTTCGTCACTCAGAGCTTATCGAAGAGTGGCAGACGAATTCTTAAGTCATGCTTCGACACCCTTCAACAGGCTCAGGACAGGTCCTCTGCATGACGCTTAATTTGGATGCTTATTTCCTCCCTCACTTAAATAAATTCAGGAGAATCTTTCTTCAATTTCTTCTGGACAAACCACCAAATCTTCAATGCCAAATTCAGATATCGCTTTATCAAGCTCTGAAAAACCTTTAATAATCTGATCGGTGGCATGTCCATCGGCACTTTTAATGATTTTAATTTTCTCTTTTTTTATAAACGAAAAAATATATGTACCAGGATAAAAATCCTGATGAAGCCCTTTATATAATCCTCTGGTATTAATTTCAACCCACACATTCTTTTCTGATGCCATTTTTAGTGTATCTTTTAAAAGCTGAAGGTGTGCATCATCACTTTCGTTAACGTAACGTTTATTATTATGCATGAGCACTTTATCGCAATGAGCCAGAATCTCAAAGTTTTCTTTTTCCAGCATTTCCATTTGTTGCTGGTAGTATTGCGACATTGCAGCCATGAAGTTCTTATCATAATGTTTTTTTAGACCTCGGTCATATCCTTCTATTGGACCATCGATAAACCAAATGCCGCTATTGTTTCTTACAAGATGTACGGACCCAATAATGTAATTTAGTTTGAGGTCTTCACGAAAATAGTCAAAAGAATATGATTTGCCGGGTATATAATCTGCTTCCAAGCCTTTGTATATTTTTAGATCAGGATATTCAATTATCCCTTTTTCAATCTCTGTAATATATTCTCTTGCTACATCAATATTTTTTATGCTCCATTCGGTTTCAAATGGAACAGGAGCATGTCCTGATAATCCAAAATGTGTAAGACTTTGTTTAATAGCGTCTTGTAGCATTTCTGTAGGGCTGTTTTTTCCGTCGCAATAGGTACTGTGGTTGTGTAGGCTAATCATGAAGCAAAAATATGGATTTTTTCGTCAGACAATAGACCAATTAATAATAACGCCAATTAGTGAAATATTATTATAAATGTTAAACATTTCATAGATTAATTATTTTTTTTCACCTACAAAGCAACCTTTTGAATTTTGGTTGGTCTAATAAATATATAGCTATTATACAAAATTATTAAGCAGTGTTAAATAGAAGATAATAATTTGCTTTTTGTGTGTTAAATTGCTATATTTGAAATTAAAGTTCTTTGATCAAGATGTTAAATATTGTTTTTGTAACAATATTGTATAAATAAATCGTTCATAGAGCAAAAGAGTAACTCAAAAAAAATATAATCATGAGTACCACTAAACAAACTTATTACTGGATCATTTATCTCCTGTTGATGGCAGGTATGATTGCCATAGCCATCATTATAGGATAAGATAATTTTTTAGCACGCCCATCTCCTGTTGTTTATCATAGTGCTTCCCGAAGTAGCTTCTACTTCGGGATTTTTTGTACCCTGAAGTTTTTGGTTTTTATCATTCTTTCATCGAAATACTACTTATTAACAGGGGGAAAGTAACTTGTTGATAAAAAGATGGAAGTTTAACACTTTGTCGAAAACCCGCAATTTAACACATAGGCAAGGCAACTTATGACGCGTTTTGCAGTCTTAATTATATGAAACACTTGTGTAAGCATTTCTTTACCATTTCTTAATTTGGTGAAACGGGTGTTTATGCCTATTTTTGTGTTATAAATATATGTTGGATAAATACGCTCTATTATGAAAAGGGGTTTAAAATATTTTGTGTTGGCGGTAATGATGACCGTGCTGGGGAATGGTGCTTTTGGGCAATTGAACCCTGGGGATATTGCTATAATTCAGTATAATTCAGATGGTACCGATAATATTGCTTTTCTTGCTTTGACAGATATCACGGCTGGTGAGGTTATTTATTTTACTGATAATGGATGGCTTTCTACAAATGCATGGAGGAATAATGAAGGGGTACACACATACACCGCTCCTGCAGGTGGAGTTTCCTGTGGTGACATAGTTACTGTCATATTAACTGGTCCCGCAGTCTCAGCGTCTGGTGATCAAATTATTGCATATCAAAATGCCTCAGATATGATATTTGGGATAAATAATGAAGGAGCTCATATTTGGCAGCCTGATGCAATTGATGCTGCGACCTCGGCATTGCCACAAGGTTTAGTAAATGGGTCTACCGCTGTAGCCCTCGATGAAATTGATAATGCAATTTACAATGGACCAACTACTGGGACAAAAGCTCAGTTACTGAGCTGGATTTGTGATTATACGAATTGGATTGGAGATAATTCAATTAATCAAACCTTTTCAGGCTCATTCACTATTACTGATTGCGGCGCAGCAACACCATTATTAGTTGCAAACCCCTCCACCCTCACAGGTCTAGATTATATTTTCGGCTCAGGTCCTTCAGGTCAACAGACTTATGATCTTAGTGGAACAAACTTAACTCCAGCATCAGGAAATATTACCATTACTCCACCTGCAAATTTTGAAATCTCTTTTGATAATGTTACTTATTATACAACAGCTCAAACCGTTGCTTATAATGCTTCAACATTGTCTTCTACTGCTATATATGTGCGTTTGGTTAGCGGTCTAGCTGTAGGAACATACGGCCCTTCAAATATTACCAATGCCGGAGGCGGAGCAACTACAGTAAATGTTTCTTTGGAGGGAGAGGTTACTGCGGTTAGTGCAGGTGGTTGTGCTTCAGATCTTATTATTTCTGAATATGTGGAAGGAAGCAGTAATAATAAATATATTGAAATATATAATGGAACAGGTGCTTCAGTTGACTTGACCGACTATGAGTTGCATCTTTATGCAAACGGCAGTGGAACAGTTTCCAATAACGATCCACTCACGGGCACTTTGGCAGATGGAGCAGTAAGAGTTTATCAAAACAGCTCTGCTGTAATTTATTCAGGTGATGAGAATAGTGTGGCCTGCTTGTTTAATGGTGATGATGCGATTGGACTATATAAAGTTTCAACAACTTCTTATGTTGATATATTTGGTTGCATTGGAGAAGATCCTGGCTCAGCATGGACAAGTGGAAGTCATTCCACAGTAGATAAAACGCTGGTTAGAAAATCAACCGTAACCAGTGGAATCACTACAAATCCTGCAACAGGTTTCCCTACAATAGCAACCGAATGGGATGTTTATAATCAGGATGATGTCTCTTTTCTGGGCTCACATACCATGACTTGTGCGTCCAATACTATTACAACCGGAACAGTTTCCACGTCTCCGTTTAGTGTAGATTGTACTACAGGCGACGGTGGCTCAGTAGCATTTACTTCTACCGATCCGTTTACCTCAAATACTTATACTGCACAATTGTCAGATGCAAGTGGTAGTTTTGCATCTCCTGTAAATATTGGAATACTTGTAAGTGATGCCAATTCTGGAACCATTAACTTTGTCATTCCCCCGGCTACACCAACCGGTTCAGGTTATTTAATTCGTGTTGTTAGTAGTAGCCCTGCCGTTGTTGGAACCACCTCTGCGGCATTTACCATTAATCTTACGGGTGGTCCATGTTCATGTTTCGAGATTGAGAGTATTTTGGTTGATGCATGTGAAGATATTGGTTGGGAAGGTGAGAATGAAATGTTTCGTTTTTCAGTAGGTGGAAATCCAATTGATGTAAATGATATTACGGTTACATGGCCAAATAACCCGTGGCTTGGGCTTTGTCAAAATGCTACTACAGCTTCCATCGTATCAGCGATTAATGCTACGATTACCGGTGGCGGTAGTTTGGTTGAGCCTCCGGGAGGAATTATTCCGGCAGGTGCCGAAGTGATGTTTTTTACCAGTACAGACTTCAACTATACTCAATTTGATTTCTCTACATTAAATTATACATTATATGCAATTTTTCAGTGTGCAGGGAATACTGCAGGTCATTTTGTGAATCATACTTCTCCGGGACCGGTGCTTAGAACTTTAGATATGGATGTATCCGGTTGTGGCTCCGATGATGTAACTTATGATGCTGATCTTGTGTTTAATGGAGATGGAGGAACTGTTGACTTTGATATTCCCGGCAACCCAACATATTCTGCAACAGGTGGTTGTTCAACGGTTCCAATCTTCCCGGTTCCGGTAGAGCTCACTACTTTTAATGCAAGTTGCTCCAATAATGATGTGCTACTGACATGGTCAACAGCAACCGAAACCAATAATGATTATTTTACGGTAGAGGGAGCATTAAATACAATTGATTTTGTTCCGATTACACGTGTTAACGGTGCCGGAAATACCAATATGGAAACCCGTTATTCTGTTTTTGTGGATAGTGATTACCGGTATTTCCGTCTCAAGCAAACCGATTTTGATGGAGCCTATACCTATTCACCATTGCGTTTTATCGACTGTGGTGATAATGGTTTTGAACTCTATCCAACCTTAATTTCTACCGGCGAGCCTGTATACATAAAAGGCGATGTGCATGAATTAAGCATATTTAATGTTTTGGGACAGCAGGCTCATTTCGACCTGAATGAAAATATTATTACAGGATTATCAGAGGGCTTATATTTTGTTGTAATAAACGAAACTCACCAGTATAAGCTGATTGTAAAATAGCCGGTCTGAAAAAACTTTAATTTATTGATATTTAAAGAGGCTGTATCATAACTGATACAGTCTTTTTTTATGCAGCAAGTTCCAGATATTTAGGGAATGTGATTTTTACAAGTTTTGCTT
>JAFGWG010000072.1 GCA_016937255.1 Bacteroidales bacterium | reverse complement strand
TATCTTCTATTAAAATTGGAGTGCAAAGGTAAAATTATATTTGGAATAAAAAAAATATTCCATAAAAAAAACGCATGGGTAGATTCATTTTTCAAGCAGCTGTTAATTAGAGGATAAGACTATTTCTGATTTAGTATTGCACTTTTTATCGATCGGAAATCATTTAATATTCGTTCTGGTTCAAATGAAAAGTTATCAGGAACGGTAATATTCACTAATTTCTCTTTATGTACAATGGTTTTTTTAATTGTTTTATTTCATACAAAAAAAAGAGCCTGCTGCATAAGCAACAAGCTCTTCGTAATAACTGTTTTAAGAATTATTCTTTGATAATCTTAATAATACTAATGTTCTCATCCTGAATAACGCGGAGAATATACATTCCGTTTTCGTATTCAGCAAGTGAAATCATTTCTTTGTCTGATCCAAGATCGTAGCGACTTTCAATAACGCGTCCGTTCAAATCACTAATGGTAATGTCAGCGCCTTCAGCTCCTTGTACAAAAACATTGTTTTTTGAAGGATTAGGATAAACCATAACAGTGTTGTCGTTTTCGCTAATTCCAACATTATAGTCAACGATGAGTAATGCCGAGTTACTTGGAGTAATAGCTCCCGGGCAATTTCCACCAACCAAACAACGGTACATGTATCCGTTCATCGTGTAAACGGCATTAATACTCAGGCTGTTTGTGGTTGTTCCTGAATAGGTAGCATTATCACTCAATGCACTCCAAGTTGATCCAAAATTAGTGCTTTCTTCCCACTGGAAGCTAGTTGAGTAGCTTGCGCCAACAGTGAAATTAGCAACGGTGCCAGTCATTACCTGAATACTTTGAGGGTGTGAAAGTATATAGGCTGCTGAAAGCATTTCGTAGGCTCCAATATCATAATTAGAGCCAATGAGTCTTTGATTTCCATCAAGATCAGTAGGAGGCATCATTATAGTTGGATTTGATCCTGCGTCGATTGCCGGTGACAGACATGTTAGATGATAATCTCCGTTGGCTGAATCAACAAACAATGGAGAATTATACATAGTGTTTATTCCCAATTCGAAATACACCGAATTATATCCGTCATAAATGCTGTCTTGAATAATATTGTTAGAAAACTGAAATCCTGAATTTCCATATTCGTTTTGTATATAGATTTGGTCCCCATTTGCAAATGCTTCATTGCCCCAAATAATGTTGTTTCGTAATATTGCATTGGTTGTATAACAACCTATTTGAACACCACCACCAACGCCTGTAGAGCTATTATTTACAATAGTGTTATTAATTAGTATAGGTTTAGTATAGTATTTTATTGAAACTCCGCCACCCATATCATCGGCATGATTGTTGGCAATCAGGTTGCCAATTAGTATGGGACTTGAAAATCCTGAAATTTGAACTGCACCTGCATCATCCTGGCAGTAATTATACATGAAAGTGTTGTTTAGAGCAATAGCCTCACTGTATGCTGAAATCTTCAACGCAGAACCATAGCTGATACCCGTATTGTATAGAAAAACACTATTTGTAATTCTTGTTTTATTGATAACCGAAGAGCTGGAACTTGAATAACAGCCAATATTAATAGCCGAATAGTTGCTGTAATTATATGTAAACAGATTATTATCAATAATTAAATCCCCGTTATCAAAAATATTGATACACGAAGCTACAGAGCTGCTATAATTGTATGAAAACCGTGAATTTGAAATGACTATTTTGCCATAATCCATTACCCAGATGGCACTCGAATCATATGAGTTGCTTTTGAAAAATGTGAATATGCAGTGGTCAAAAAAAGATGAATCTGCACTTATTGTGTTGTCAAAAACAAAACCAAGCCATCCAATATGGGAGTTTGTTGAATAACCCGAACTGTCGGCAGTAAATAAAATGGAGTCATTTACTAACCCTTGTGCTAAAATATTACCATCAACTGTAACTCCATAATTTCCTGCAAACTGAACATAAGTTCCGGGCTGAATGGTTAAAGTAACAGTGTCAGGAATATAAATGTGATCAGTAACGTTTACAGTGTCTGTCCAGGTGGTGTCATTGGTAATGTCACCAGAGACATTTACAACCTGTGCAATGCTTTGCCCTGCAATAAACATGCAGATTAAAAGCGAAAATAATGTGTAGAGTTTTTTCATAAGTTGTTTTGTTTTTTAATTAAGGGTCAAAAATACTGCAAAAATGTGATGTTTGGAGCACTTGATCTGTGAGATATCTCACAAAAATATATATTTAACATATTCACAAGAACTATTATTACCCAGTTTGTAAAATGGCTAAAAATTAGCAAAACGATACAAGTTTCCACCAATTTTTCTACCTTTGTCCTGCTTATTTTTATAAAATCTAAATTTAAATGACCATGGATAAAGGTGCTGTTTTGAAGGCCTTAGGCCGAGTGAGTGAACCCGACCTCAAAAAAGACCTTGTAACATTAAATATGATTGAAAACCTACAGGTTGAAGGAAACAAAGTTTCATTTTCTATCGTTCTTACTACACCGGCTTGCCCTATGAAAAGCAGAATGAAAGAAGATTGCGAGCAGGAAATTCATAAAGATTTTCCCAATGCTGAGGTAGAAGTGAATTTTACTGCAAAAGTAACCAGCGGAAAATCAAATCCTGCACATGCCAATATTAAAAATCTTGTGGCTGTTATTTCTGGCAAAGGTGGAGTTGGAAAATCTACTATTGCAGTAAATCTTGCGGCAGGACTTGCACGTAGTGGCGCAAAGGTTGGACTGGTTGATGGAGACATCCATGGCCCAAGTATTCCACTCATGTTTGGCTTGAAAGATGAACGCCCGGAAGTTATTGAAAAAGACGGCAAAAGCAAGATTGTCCCTTACGAAAAATTTGGGGTAAAAATGGTGTCTATGGGCTTCTTCGCAGATCCTGATAAAGCACTAATTTGGCGTGGAGCTATGATTACGAGTGCTTTTCGACAAATAATGGACGATACCGAATGGGGAGAACTCGATTATTTGATATTCGATACACCTCCCGGAACCGGTGACATTCATCTTACATTGGTGCAAAATTATAGTGTAACTGGTATTGTGGTAGTTTCTACGCCACAAGAAGTTGCTCTTGCTGATGCCCGCAAAGCATACAATATGTTTGTGAATCCCGATATTGATGTTCCTGTATTGGGATTGGTTGAAAATATGTCTTATTTTTCACCTCCTGAATTTCCAGACAAGAAATACTATCTGTTTGGGAAAGAAGGCGGAAAAAGGCTGGCGGAAAAGACCGGTATTAAATTATTGGCTGAAATTCCAATAGTGGAAGATGTATGTCAAAGCGGTGAAATTGGTATTCCGGCAGTGGTCGATGAGGCCAATCCGCTAAGTGAGGTTTTTTACGCCATGGCACAAAATGTGGCGCAAGCAGTTGCCATTCGTAATGCAAACCAGGGACCAACAAAAGTTGTTGAAATAACACAGTAAAAAAATTATTATGAGCGCAGAACTCGAAACCAAAGTAAAAAATGTAATCGAACAAATCAGACCTTATTTGCAGGCCGATGGTGGTGATGTAAAATTTGTTCGTTTAAGCGAAGACAATATTGTTTATGTGGAATTGCAGGGCGCGTGTCACTCATGCCCAATGGCCACTATGACATTGAAAAATGGAGTGGAAGCTACTGTTAAAAAAGTAATTCCTGAAATTGTATCGGTTGAAGCAATAGAACCAGTATAGTAATTTACTTGTTTTGTTCTTTGGCCCAGCTATCGCGTAAGCCAGTAGTGCGGTTGAAAATTGATTTTTCACCACTACTGTCTTTGTCTTTGATGAAATATCCCATTCTTTCAAACTGACAGGAATATCCTGCTTCTGTATCTTTTAACGAAGGTTCACCATACGCAATAATGGTGGTAAGACTCTCCGGGTTCAAATAATCGAGAAATGTTTTTCCTTCTTCAGCATCGTCAGGATTTTCTACGCTAAATAAACGATCATATAAACGGGTTTCGAATGGATAAGCATGTTCGGCAGAGACCCAGTGAATAGTACCTTTTATCTTACGACCATCTGGACTGTTTCCGCCTTTACTGGCAGGATCGTATTCTCCGTAAATCTCAATAATTTCACCTTCTTCATTTTTCTTGCAACCGGTGCAGGTAATAAAATATGCATAACGAAAACGAACTTCGTTCCCGGGATACATGCGGTGATATTTTTTGGAAGGCTCTTCCATAAAATCGCCACGCTCAATATATAACTCGCGGCTGAAAGGGATCATGCGCTTGCCTTTGCTTTCGTCTTCATGATTATTTACAGCCTCAATCATTTCGGTTTGGCCTTCCGGATAATTGGTAATGATAAGTTTTACCGGATCTAAAACTGCCATACGGCGATCTGCTTTTTTATTCAGGTCTTCGCGAACACAGAATTCCAAAAGCCCCATATCAATAACATTTTCCCTTTTGGCAATACCTACTTTGTCGGCAAATAAATGAATGGATTCGGGCGTATAACCACGGCGACGAAGTCCAGAAATGGTGGGCATGCGCGGATCATCCCAGCCACTAACATGTTTTTCATTCACCAATTGCAGCAGCTTACGCTTACTCATAACGGTATAATTGATATTTAACCGTGCAAATTCAATTTGCTGAGGGGCATGAATATTCAGGTTTTGAACAAACCATTCGTATAATGGTCGGTGAACCTCAAATTCGAGCGTACAAACCGAATGGGTTATACCTTCTATCGAATCTGATTCGCCATGTGCATAGTCGTACATGGGGTAAATAAGCCAGTCATCTCCTGTTCTATGGTGATGGGCACGCATAATGCGGTACATGATAGGATCACGCATATGCATATTGGGAGAATTCAGGTCAATTTTTGCACGCAGCACCATGCTTCCATCTGGGAATTCACCGGCTTTCATACGTTGAAAGAGATCAAGGTTTTCTTCTGCACTGCGGTTTCTGTGCTCACAGGCAATTCCTTCGCGTGTTGGGGTGGTGCGATTTTGACTTATAGTTTCTTGGCTGCATTCGCAAACGTATGCTTTTCCATCTTTTATCAATTGCAAAGCCCAGTCGTATAATTGCTGAAAATAATCTGAAGCATAATACTCGCCGTCCCACTGAAAGCCAAGCCATTTTACATCTTCTTTAATAGACTCTACATACTCGGTTTCTTCTTTCGAGGGGTTGGTATCATCAAAACGCAGGTTGCATTTTCCGTTATACTTTTCTGCAAGACCAAAATTCAAACAAATGCTTTTTGCGTGACCAATATGCAGATATCCGTTGGGTTCCGGCGGAAAACGCGTGTGTACCTTATTAAAACGACCGTTTTTGAGATGCTCGTCTATGATTTGTTCAATGAAATTCTTGCTTTCTTTTTCTTTGTTTCCTTCAGAATTTGCCTCGTTTGTCATTCCTTCGATTATTTTTCGCAAATTTACGCTCAAATTTTTTAACCGACAGTATTTATGGACATAATTTCAATTGAAGGAATGGAATTTCACGCCTACATCGGGTGTTTTGAAGAGGAAAAGCTTATTGGAACACGTTTTTTAGTAGATCTTTATTTCGAACTTGATGCTAGTGATGCTAAAAAAACTGATGATTTAAACGATACTGTAAACTATCAAAGCGTTTATCTTATGGTGAGAGAGGTTATGAAAGAAAAAATTAACCTTTTGGAACATGCTGTAGATAAAATTCAAAATAAACTAATAGAAGGTTTCCCAGAAATTCAAACTCTGACCTGCAAAATACGAAAAATGAACCCTCCTTTGGGCGGACAGATTGATGCTGTGGCGTTTGAGTCAACTATAAGTCGCTGAGAACCGATTTTGCGATATAAAAAGTCGATTTATCTGAGTTCAAATAAATTTCATGGCAAAAAAATAGCTATATGTCTTAATTCTTTAGATGTTCTTATGCAAAAAATATGTCTTTGCAGAAAGAGTATGCATAAGATTTAATTAAAATATTAGCGCTCTTTTGAAAAACAATTTAACTTTGCCCAAATTTTAACCAATTATTCTGTCATGACAGCACAGAGCAAGCGTAACACGCTGGAGAAAGAGGACGTTGTTATCAAATTTGTAGGCGATTCCGGGGACGGAATGCAGCTTATGGGTTCAATCTTCTCTGAAACCATTGCTATTTCAGGAAATGACTTAGCTACTTTCCCTGATTTTCCAGCCGAAATTCGAGCACCGAGAAACACGGTAGCCGGAGTTTCCGGATATCAGATTCATTTTGGTCACCGCAAGGTATTAAGCCCTGGTGATTTATCGGATGTATTGGTTGCTTTCAACCCTGCATCATTAAAGGCAAACCTTAAATGGGTGAAGAAAGGGGGGACCATCATGGTTGATGAGTCTTCCTTCGATGATAAAACTTTAGAGAAATCTGGCTTAGAGAGTAATCCACTTACAGATAACTCTCTGGATTCTTTCAATGTGATTAAAGTGCCTATTTCTCAGCTTACCCGCGATTGTGTTGCTGAACTTGATTTTACAGGAAAAGCAGCCGACAAAATGAAGAATATGTTTGTGTTGGGTATGCTTTACAATATGTTTGATAAAAACATAGAACCTGCACTACAATATTTTGAAAAGAAGTTTCAGAAAAAGCCTGAGTTAATCAAGGCTAATTCTCTTGTAATTCAAACCGGCTATCAGTTTGCTTCAACCATTGAAGCTATTCCTTCTTTTATTATTAAGAAAACTGAGCTTGAGCCCGGACGTTACAGAAATATTCATGGAAATGAAGCCACAGCTTGGGGTCTTATGGCTGCTGCCGAAAAAAGCGGTTTGCAGTTGTTTTTAGGGTCATACCCAATTACACCAGCTACCGAAATTTTGATGGAATTGTCGAAGCACCGTGAGTTGGGAATAAAAACCTTCCAGGCAGAGGATGAAATTGCTGGTATCACTTCAGCTATTGGAGCTAGCTTTGCCGGATCACTTGCTTGTACAACTACATCAGGCCCCGGACTTTCACTCAAGAGCGAAGCCATGGGATTAGCTGTAATTACAGAATTACCACTGGTAATTGTTAATGTGCAGCGTGCAGGTCCCTCAACAGGTCTGCCAACAAAATCTGAGCAAGCCGACCTTCTTCAAGCATTATACGGTCGTAATGGTGAGGCTCCATTGATTGTTATTGCCGCTTCTTCTCCAGTTGATTGTTATTATTCCGCATTTGAGGCTGCAAAACTTTCGTTGGAAAGCATGACTCCAGTCATTCTTTTAACCGATGGATATATTGGGTTTGGATCTGAAATAATGAAGATTCCGAAAATGGCTGATATGCCCGAAATTAACCCTCCTTTTGCCATTAAGGGAAAAGAATATAGGCCTTATGATCGTGATCCTGAGACACTATCTCGACGTTGGGCTGTTCCCGGAACGGAAAATATGCGTCATCGCATAGGTGGTTTGGAAAAATCCGATGGTGAAGGTGCTGTTTCAACCGACCCATTAAACCATGAGCATATGGTTAAAACTAGGGAAGAAAAAGTACAGCGTCTTGCTGCAAAACTTCCTGAGCAAGAAGTGTATGGTGACAAAGATGCAGACCTGCTTGTAGTGAGTTGGGGAGGAACCAAAGGTCAGGTGCAGGGTGCTGTTGATTTAATGAGAGAAGAAGGCAAAAAAGTTGCCCAGGCTCATTTCAGATATATGAATCCGCTGCCAAAGAATACTGAGGAACTGCTTTCATCATTTAAAAAAGTGGTTATTCCTGAGCTTAATGCCGGACAATTTGCGTCCTATTTGAGAATTAAATTCCCAAAAATTGAAGCTCATCAGTATAATAAAGTACAGGGTCAGCCCTTTACTGTAAAAGAATTGACAGCAAAATTCACGGAAATCTTAAATTCGTAAGCTATGTCAGATTTAATAATAAACAATACGATAGAAAAATCAGTGGAACCACTGGTTAAAGAAGATTTTGTCAGCGATCAGATGGTGAAATGGTGCCCCGGTTGTGGTGCGCATTCTATTTTGCATGCCGTTGAAAAAGTTTTTCCAGAAATAGGATATAAAAAAGAAAACTTCGTGATTATTTCCGGAATCGGTTGTTCTTCACGTTTTCCTTATTATGTTAATACCTATGGATTTCATGGAATTCACGGCCGTGCAAATCCCATTGCCTCTGGAGTAAAGATTTCTAATCCCGGGTTAAGTGTATGGATTGCTACTGGTGACGGTGATTCTCTTGCTATTGGTGGAAATCACTTCATACATGTGCTCAGAAGGAATATTGATTTGAATATTCTGCTTTTCAATAATCAGATTTATGGTCTGACCAAAGGGCAATATTCACCAACTTCTAATCTGGGCGCAGTAACAAAAACTTCTCCTCACGGAACCATAGAGCATCCTTTTAATGTAGGAGAGTTGGTTATGGGCGCACAGGGAACATTTTATGCCCGTGTTGTCGACAATCAGCCAAAACTCATGGTGGAA
This sequence comes from Bacteroidales bacterium, assembly GCA_016937255.1. Taxonomy (GTDB): domain Bacteria; phylum Bacteroidota; class Bacteroidia; order Bacteroidales; family DTU049; genus BM518. Next base: position 22,221 of record JAFGWG010000072.1, on the reverse strand, counting down.
GTGATGTTTGAAGCAGCGCGCCATGATGGAACATCTCTGGTTGAAATTATGCAGAATTGTGTTATCTTTAATGATAAAGTTTTTGACAATATTGCAGGTCGCGATGTTCGTGAAGATAAGTTGTTGAAGGTGGAGCATGGCAAGCCTATGATTTTTGGATCAGAGAAAAACAAAGGTCTTGTGCTTAAAGATTTTGATCTTCAGGTTGTTACCATTGGCGAAAACGGAATTACCGAAAAGGATATTCTGGTTCACGACCGATATACTGATAATATTATGTTGCATACTATGCTTGCAAAACTGGTATATCCAACAGTTATTGGTGTAATTCGCTCAGTGAAATCTGCTACTTATGACGATCTAATGGAAGAGCAAATTGAGCAGGTGAAGGCAAAAAGTCCGATTAAATGTATGGACGATCTACTTAATAGTGGAGACACCTGGGAAATTTAAAAAATCATTTTATTTGAAAAAAAAGCTGCATTATCGCAGCTTTTTTTATTTTTACACAAAAAAAGATGAAATTCATTATTATCGCCGTTGCGCCAATCATCTTATTGGCACTCTATATTAATTATAGAGATAAATATGAAAAAGAACCTTGGTATATGCTTCTTCTGGCAATTGTTGCCGGCGCATTGACCGTGTTACCAATATTACCCGTGGAACAGTGGCTTTCTTTGGTTGGTTACAGGCTTCATCTGAATCACTATGGTGATAGCGCGTGGAATGCCTTTGTTGTAGCAGCAGGAACAGAAGAGTTTTTTAAGTATACTGCAACAGTGCTTATCTTTTTCTTCTCAAAACAGTTTAATGAGAAATTCGATGGAATTGTATATGCGGTTTTCGTTTCCCTTGGATTTGCATTGATAGAAAATATTCTGTATGTAGTAGGAAACTCATCTATGCAAATTGGCTATATGAGGGCTATTACTGCGGTACCAGCACATACGTTATTTGGTGTATCTATGGGATTTTATCTTGGCTTGGCAAAATTCGGAAAAGGGTCCAAAGCCTTGAACTTATTCCTTGCTTTGTTGGTGCCAATTATCCTGCACGGAATATACGATTATCTGATTTTTATAGGTCGAGATTGGGCAACATGGTTATTTGTTGGCTTCTTGCTTTTCTTATGGGTTCTTGGACTTCGCAGAATAAGCAAATTGAGCAAAGCATCACGTTTTAACCCTGCTAATATTGTGAATGAAGATCCAAATCCAGAAGATCCAACTATACCGACTCCTGGTTTTCAGGGATAGAGCCTCTCAAATATTATAAAGCGACTTTCGGGTCGCTTTTTTTTACTCCATATTGAAATGCTTTTTTTATATTAAGAAAAAGCAGTATTTTAGTGCAATTAATTAAATTCTTAATTATGAAAAAGAGTGCTTTTATTATTCTGTTTTATTTGATCGGCTTGTATTCGTTTGGTCAAAATGTAATTGACACGATTGCTATTCAGGATTTTGAACCAGCGCCAGTAGCTCCCGTGTGGAATTATAACGGAGTCCTCGCAGATACCATTTCAGGGTATGCTTCAGCAACTTCATGTATTCCGGGTACTCCACTGGGAATAAATGGCTCAACTGCCTGGCATGTTGCTGCTGTTTCGGGTGGAAACCTCATTACTTTTGATACTATTGCTGTGCCTGTTGGCTATGATTCCTTATATGTAAGTTTTCATCTTGCTGGATTAAGTCTTGAGACTTCTACAGGAGGACCAGATGATTTGGATTATGTTCTTGTGCAATATAGCATTGATTCAGCCGCCTATGTTTCCAGAGTAAGGGTTCGGGGTGCTGTGAATAATAATAGCTTTTGGCCATACGATGCTGCAGGGCAAGCGATTGTGCCGTATTTGCCTACGACAGAATCTGTTTTTCAACCCACCAATAGTGGGCTTCAAATGACTGACGGAATTTCTTATGTTCAGATTTCTTTCCCTGGAAATATCTCAAGTTTATCTGTGCAAATTACTCCACGATCTTCATCTCTTTCCGATTCATGGCTGATAGACAATCTTGTTCTTACAGGAGCAATTTGGTGTTCAAATACTACAGATAGTATTACCCCTGTTGTATGCGGTTCCTATACTGCACCTTCCGGAGCAATATTTACCAGTAGCGGATTATATTATGACACTATTCCCAATGTATCGGGTTGCGATAGCATTATTGCCATTAATCTCACCATTAAGCCAATGCCTGATACATCAGTTACACAATCAGGAGTTATGCTAACATCTAATGCTGTTGGTGCTTTATATCAGTGGCTCGATTGTAATAATGCACTTGCGCAAATATCGGGTGAAACAGGAATATCATTTATTCCCGCAGATCTTTTTGGGAGCTATGCTGTTGAGGTAGATCTAAACGGTTGTGTTGATACATCAACCTGTTATGTGATTGATCAGACGGGAGTTGATGAATGGAGGTCTGATGAGAAGCAACTTATTAAAATTGTCGATTTTTTGGGTCGCGAGACTGATTTTATTTCAAATACACCACTTATATATATTTATAGTGATGGAACTCGCGAGAGGGTAATCAAATTTGAGGAAAGGTAAGTTTTTGAATTCAATATTGCCCTGCTTTGGTAGGGCTTTTTTATTAGTTCAATAATTGAATATTTAGTTTGAAGAATCTATATAATCGTGGTTTGATTATTCGTCACGATTATTCTTCTCTACTTTTTGTCTGCAGAAAGTCTTTTTACAGTGTTTTCAATAAATTCAGTAATCTCTTCCAATCCTAATCTCTTTACAGAAGAACTGATAAATCTTGTGGGTAAGTCCTCCCAGTTTTCAAGCATTTTATTTTCAAAAGCTTTAATATTTTCTTGTAGTTCAAAAGCTTTAACCTTATCCGCTTTAGTAAAAATTATGGCAATAGGAACTTGGTTTTCTCCACACCAATTGAGGAAATCCAAATCGATTTTTTGTGGTGTTAGCCTGATATCAATTAAAACAAAGGTGCACATGAGCTTTTCTCTGTTTAAGAGATAGTCGGCACTCATTCCACTCCATCCTCTGCGTGATTTTTTGGATACTTTAGCATAGCCATATCCTGGTAAATCAACTAAAAACCATTTTTTATTGATGAGAAAGTGATTTATAAGCCTGGTTTTGCCGGGTGTGGAACTCGTTTTTGCGAGTTTCTTATTATTGGCCATCGCATTGATGAGGCTTGATTTCCCAACATTCGATCGTCCAATAAATGAAAATTCAGGTAAATCTCCTTCTGGGCACTTTTTCCAGTGCGTGTTGCTACATTGAAATTCGGCTTTAATAAGCATTTCGATTATTTCTTTGCAGTCTTGTGATAGGTAGCAAGGTGTCGATGTTTTTTTGAGTCATAAATGTCGTTGATATTGACCAAAATTGCAATTTCTTCCACATCGCCAAATGACTCATTAAACGAGGACCCAAAAGTATGCATGGTGGGAGATAAATTCATATATGCATTTACCAACGGTGGAAAAACTTCTCCTTTGGATCTAACATATTTATTCACAATCCGGCGATTTTCATCATAGTCTTTTCCGGTTAGTATTTTTTCCAGTTCATCTCTGTCTGTAGTGATTTTCTTTTCATGAAAAGGATATACCAAGCGATCACGATCTGGAAAATATTTCATGAGAAAATGAAGTATAAGATCGCGTGCCTCACGGTCAAATTTCAGATACATGGTCATTTTCCCAAAGAAAAATCGAATCTCAGGATTTAATATAATCAATGCACCTAATCCATCCCATAAATTATCGAGAGAAAAAATACCCTTGCGACTATCTTTGGTCGGTTGATATTTGGGTTGAACAAAACTGCGACCCAATTCTATAGTTTTTGGAAAATAATCTTTTAAAAATAGGTCGGAAAAATGAAACATGTGGCTTGTTGCCAAATGAAAATGTCCGTCTTTATCGGCTTCAATTTCTGAAAGTTTTTTGTAACGATAGCCTCCAACAATTTCTTCTTCATCAGGATTCCATACGATGAGTTGTCTGTAGGCATTTGGTCCTTTATCAAAATCATCAATATCTAAAGGCAATCCTGTTCCGCCACCGGCTTCTCTGAATGCAATTTCACGTAATAGGCCTACTTCAGTCATAAGACCTGGAGCTTCGTCTCCATGAAAATCATAAATCTCGTTATTCCCGAAATTGGTATAGCGAACAAACCTCTCGTCTGTGAGCTCGTTTTTGAGTTTGGTTCGGCTTATCTTTTCGTGTATAGGTTGCATGATTTTCAGTGTCTTAACTGTGAATTTTCATATTCAAGCTGTAAAATTACTAATTTTGTTGCAATTTATACACAATTTCTTTGACATATTTGGCCCATTCAATGTCTTTTTTCGTCGAGTCGAACGTGCTGTAGGGTATGGGCTTGCCAAAAATTATTTTTATTTCCTTGTTCTTTTGTTTATATATTTCGTCTGAAAGGTAAAGCATTTCAATATTTGTTTTCATACCCAAAAAACGTCTAAAATTGGCTAAACGGTAAAAGAAATTTGAATTACGTCCACTTACAAAAGTGGGAATAACATTACGCTTGTGGGCTTTTGCTTTTTGAATGAAGGTTTTTTTCCATTCCAAATCTACGATTTTTCCCTTAATTTTTCTCGATGCTAACCCCGATGGAAAATACAATACATTGGCATCTGAAGAAAGAACTTTTTCAAATTCTCTTATCGCTTCAATCTTTTGTTTACCGCTTTTATTGATGGGAATAAATAATTCCTTAAGATTGGGGAGATAAAGTAAAAAATCATTGACTGGGAAGCGAACATTAGGGTGAACCTTACCAACAGTTTGTAAAAGAGCTAAGCCATCTAAGCCACCAAGCGGATGGTTGGAGGCAAGAAGAAATCTGTTTTCTCCTTCAAGGTTTTCAAGACCTTCTACCGTGATGTTTGTTTCAAACATGGTTAACAAAGCATCAACCATATCCAGCCCATGGCGTTCACGATTATCGTAAATGGTTTTGTTGATTTCTTTAACATGCAGAATGCGAGTGAGATATGAAACGATAAACCAGGGCAATAGTTTTGCCATTCGCTTGTTTCGCGCTTTGATTATCTCTTTTATGTTTATGGTTTCTTGGGTAATAACCAGTGAACCATCAACAACCGGATTGCTCTTTTCTGACATAGATGCCTTTTTGCAAAAATACGTCATTATTGTAAAATAGAAAACCTTTTTCCATTTTCTTCCTCTTTCATAACTGTTGCTTTGCCGTATCCCACTCAAATTGTAAATTCATAAGGACTTAAAAATCAATTTAATATTAATTTATTGTAACCTTTTTTATTAAAAATATGTACAAAGTTATTAACAACGTGGGATTAAGTGGTAAATAGTGGGAAAAATTGACTTAATTTTACGCATTGAATTCAATTTAAGATGACAAACCTGATCGGAGTATTTGAACTTAAGGTCGATGCCAAGGGGCGATTCATTTTTCCGTCTGCCTTAAAGAAGCAGATGGGAGAGGCGCTTGCTGGTGGGTTTGTTATGAAGAAGAGTATTTTTCAACAATGCATTGAGTTATACCCCATTACCGAGTGGAATGAAGAAACCATGAAGGTGAATCGTTTGAACCGCTTTGTGAAGAAAAACAACGATTTTATTCGTTTGTTTATGTCCGGCTCACGTCAGGTGATGCTGGATGAAGCTGGCCGCTTACTTATTCCAAAGGATCTTCTGAATTTTTCAGGAGTGTCTAAGAGTTTGGTAGTGGCTTCATCAATTAATCGACTGGAAATCTGGTCGAAAGAATTGTATGAGCAGGTGCTTGATTCCGGAGTTAGTAGTTTCGAAAATCTTGCAGAAGAGGTAATGGGTCAACTCGGAAACGAGATGGAGACCTGATTATGACTTATCACACCAGTGTTTTACTGGAACAAAGTGTAGATTTACTCGGCATTACCGCAAATTCGGTATATGTTGATGCTACATTTGGGGGTGGAGGTCATTCTCGTGAGATGCTGAGTAGAATGGACGGAGGACGACTCATTGCACTTGATCAAGATGCCGATGCTCATGTAAATGCGTTAGATGATGAGCGATTTACTCTATTGCGTGGAAATTTCCGTTTTATAAAAAACTATTTACGCTTTGCCGAAGCACTTCCTGTAGATGGCATTTTGGCTGATTTTGGTTTATCATCTCATCAAATTGATGAAGGAGAGCGCGGTTTTTCTTTTAGTAAGGATGCTTTGCTTGATATGCGCATGAATCGGAATGCTAAGAGAACAGCCGCTGATATTCTGAATACTGAAGAATCCGAGAATTTGATTAGAATCTTTCGAGAGTATGGAGAAATTTATAATGCGCCTCGTTTGGTACATGCTATTTTGAAATATCGCACTGAACATGCAATAAAAACCACTACTACTTTACAAAAAATCGCATCCAAATTTGCTCGTCCGGGGAAAGAGAATAAATATTTTGCTCAGGTTTTTCAGGCTTTACGCATTGAAGTTAATGATGAAATGGGTGCTTTAAATGAATTTCTAAACCGAAGTTATGAATGTCTGAAAATTGGTGGGCGTTTGGTTGTTCTCTCATATCATTCTCTTGAAGATCGCATGGTGAAAGAGTTTTTCAGAGAAGAAATTCATGGCGATAGCATTGAGAGTCAGCTTAAAGGACATAAAATTTTGAAATGGGATGTGCTAACGCGTAAAGCAATAATTCCAGATGACGCTGAACAGCAAATAAATGGTCGATCCAGAAGTGCAAAACTTCGAGCAGCAGTGAAACTTCCATTAGCAACAGAAGGAGGTATGCATGAATAATAATTCTGCTAAAAAGCCGCGTTTTCGCATGAAGAGCATTATTGATGGCAGTTTTCTTACACGAGAAGGATTGCTGAAGCAATTGCCCTTTATTTTCTATGTCACCCTGCTCTTTGTCATTTATATTGCCAATTCATATTTCGGAGAAAAAACGGTTTACGAAATTGAAAACACCAAAAAAGAGTTGATAGAGCTAAGAAGTGAATATATCACTGCCAAAAGCAGGTTGATGATTTCTACTAATCTTTCTCAGGTGAGTAAAAAACTGGGGCCACTAGGTATTAAGCCATCGCATGTTCCACCCAATAAAATATTTATAAAGACAAATGATGAATAAAGAGGTCAACGATACTTCAAAAAGTGTATTCCGTAGAGCATTTTTAATCTATTTGCTCAGTGGAATATTTGCAGTATTTATTGTTGCTCGTATTATTCGTATTCAGTTTGTCGATGGAGATGATTTGCGCAGTGAGGCAATGAATCTGTCGGTAAAGTATATTGATATTCAAGCAAGGAGAGGCAATATTTATGCTGCCGATGGTAGTTTGCTCGCTACATCTGTTCCTCGCTTTGACGTTCACCTCGATCTTAGTAAAAAAACAATTTCAGAAAAACTATTTAATGAAAATGTGGATTCTCTAGCGATATGTATGAACGGATTTTTTGGAAATCATAGCGCAGAAGAATACAAAACTAAGCTAAAAAGTGAGCGGGAGGCAGGAAACAGGTATTTTCTAATTGGAAGAAATCTTGATTATTTTGAGTTGATGGAACTACGCACTTTCCCCATCTTTAGGGAAGGGCAATTTAGGGGAGGATTTATTGTCGAGCAGAATGACCGACGCGAAACGCCGTTTAATATATTGGCTCGAAGAACGATAGGTTTTGTAAGGGAAAATTATTTTGTTGGAATAGAGGGGGCTTATGATAGCCTTTTGCGTGGTACAGATGGAAAGCGACTTATGAAAAGAGTGAGTGGGAATGTTTGGCTGCCGGTAGATGATCAGGCCGATATCAGACCTGCCGATGGGAAAGATATTATTACCACAATAGATGTTCACCTTCAGGATGTGGCTGAAACTGCACTATATGAGCATCTGCAAACCCACGAAGCTGATCACGGTTGTGTTGTTCTTATGGAAGTTCAAACTGGTGAAATTAAAGCCATTGCTAATCTTCAGCGACTGGAAGATGGATCGTACAATGAAACATATAATTATGCTATTGGAGAAAGTTTTGAGCCGGGATCATCCTTTAAACTGATGTCGATGATCGTTGGGCTCGAGGATAAGAAATTTAAACTCGATGATATAGTTGCAACCGGAAATGGAAAGATCAAGTATGCAAATCAGACCATGTCCGATGCTCATAGTGGAGGATATGGCACCATAACGGTGAGACAGGCTTTTGAATATTCGTCTAATGTTGGGATTTCCAAAGTCATTATTAAAGCTTATGGCAGCAACCCAGGTGCATTTATAAATGGTTTGTATCGCATGGGCTTAAATAAACCTCTAGGACTCGAAATTACTGGCGAAGGCAAGCCCTTTATTAAGTCTCCCCAAGACAATACTTGGTCTGCTGTAACTCTTCCGTGGATGTCGATTGGATATGAGTTAAGACTGACTCCGATGCAGATTTTAGCTTTTTACAATGCTGTTGCTAATGGTGGTAAAATGATGAAACCCATGTTTGTAAAGGAAGTGCAGTATGCGGGGCAAACAGTAAAAACTTATAACCCGGTAGTGCTAAATCCGGCCATTTGTAGCAAGTCAACCATTGAGCAAGCACAGTCTTTACTAGAAGGAGTGGTGCTAAGAGGAACAGCTCAAAACCTTAAAAAGGCTATTTTCCCAATTGCGGGTAAAACTGCAACAGCCCAGATTGCCAAAAGCGGTAGTTATACCGTAGACGGCACCGATTATAATGCCTCTTTTGTTGGCTATTTCCCGGCAAATGATCCCCAATTCTCTTGTATAGTTGTGGTAAATAAACCCACAAAGGGACAGTATTATGGTGGATCTGTTGCTGCTCCTGTATTTCTTGAAATTGCTGAAAAAGTATATGCCACAAACCTTGAAATGCGTCAGCGGGATACACTTAGCGATATTGATGTAAAACCAGCAAATATTTTCTCAAGAGCCAAAGTAGTCACTTTTCTCTATTCTGCTCTAGGCATTAGCGATGTTAATGTTGATACTGAATCTGAGAATGATTTTGTGAGAATCATGCAATATGGGGATAGTATTGCAAGCAGTAAACCAAAGTTTAATGGTGGTCGCACTCCAGACCTTAGGGGAATGACAGCCCCAGATGCAATTGTATTATTGGAATCTATGGGTATAAAACCGGAAATATCGGGTCGTGGACGTGTAAGTAGACAAATTCCTGCTGCTGGCACCCCAATTAGAAGTGGAATGAAAGTAAAATTAATCCTTAAACAATGATGATGCGTTTAAGTGATATATTGATGGATATTGATCTTGAACTGCTACAGGGTTCGGAAGAAAAGAATATTGCGGGCATGAGTTCCGATTCACGACGAATTGAAAAGGATTTTGTCTTTTTTGCATTGAGTGGAACTAAGGTGGATGGGCATGATTTTATTGAAAAGGCAATTGAAAAAGGTGCCAGCGCAATTGTGTGCGAAAGAAAAGATATTCAGGTGCCCGGTCACATTACTTTGTACTATTCAGAAAATGTACATGCAGCGTATGCTTTTGCTGCTTCTAATTACTATGGTCGTCCATCTCAAAATATGAAAGTGGTGGGGGTTACTGGTACCAATGGAAAAACAACAACCGTAACATTATTGGCAAACCTTTTCAATGCCTGTGGAATAAAATCGGGATTGCTTTCTACTGTTCGGTACAAAATTGCGGAGGAAGAATTTCCTGCAACCCATACTACTCCAGATGCTATAGTTCTAAACGAAATGCTTGCTAAAATGAGGGATTACTCATGCGAGTATTGTTTTATGGAAGTGAGTTCCCATGCTATTGTTCAAGAGCGTATCAATGGAATTCAGTTTCATGGTGCTGTTTTCTCTAATATCACGCACGATCACCTCGATTATCATGGTACTTTTCAGGAATATATCAGGGCAAAACAAGGTCTCTTCGATCAATTGAATAAATCGGCATTTGCGCTATATAACAATGATGATGTTAATGGTCATGTCATGGTTCAGCATACCCGGGCAAAAAAATATTCTTATGCACTGAAGAAACCAGCAGATTTCAAAAGCAAGATCATTGAGAACCATATCAGCGGATTGGCCTTGAATGTTGATGGTGTAGAAACATGGTTTATGTTGCCCGGACGATTTAATGCATATAATCTTACTGCTGTTTATGCCACTGCTGTTTTATGTGGGCTGGAGAAAAACCAAGTGCTGCAGGAACTTAGCAAACTCGATCATATTGATGGGCGTTTTAATCTGATCTCATCCAGTACTTCAGTGAGTGGAATTGTTGATTATGCCCATACTCCAGATGCGCTGAAAAATGTACTTGAAACCATCGTCGATATTAATCAGGGCGAGGGCCGAATTATTTGTGTAGCGGGTGCCGGCGGCGATCGCGATCCTGCAAAACGACCATTGATGGGAAAAATTATGGCTCATTTCTCCGATTTGCTCATTATTACATCTGATAACCCACGAAGTGAAAATCCAAATGCGATTATTGAAGATGTGCGATCTGGGATTGATGTAATTGGACAGAAAAAGGTGCTCTGCATAGAAAATAGGGAAGAAGCCATTAAAACAGCTTGCATGATGGCAAAAGAAAAGGATATTATTCTGCTTGCAGGCAAAGGACATGAAACTTATCAGGAAATCAACGGCGTCAGAAATCATTTTGATGACAGAGAGATGCTTTACAAATACTTAAACGAGTAGCATATGTTATATTATTTGTTCGATTTTTTAGAAAAAAGCTTTGATTTCCCCGGTGCGGGAGTATTTCAATATCTTTCTTTTCGCGCGGCATTAGCGGCAATTTTGTCTTTGCTGTTTTCTATGGTTTTTGGAATGCGCTTGATTCGATTCTTAAAGAAAAAACAAATTGGTGAAGATATTCGTGATCTCGGTTTAGAAGGACAAATGAGTAAGAAAGGAACGCCTACAATGGGAGGATTAATTATAATCGCTTCTATTTTAATTCCAACTCTTTTACTGGCAAAACTGCATAATATTTATATCATCACCATATTAATTTCTACTGTATGGCTAGGTACAATTGGGTTTCTCGACGATTATATTAAGGTCTTTAAGAAAAACAAAAAAGGTCTGCACGGCAAATTTAAGGTTGTTGGACAGTTAGGACTGGGTGTTATTGTTGGGGTTATGATGTATTTCAACAACAATGTCGTTATTCGTGAAAAAGTGGACACCACAAAGCATCTTACAGAAGCAGATATTCTAAACAACGACTGTAAGAAAGAAGCTGCTGACTTTTTTGAAGTGGATGAAAAGAAGTCATTAAAAACAACCATCCCTTTTCTGAAGGATAATGAATTTGATTATTCTGTTTTGGTCGGTTGGATGGGGGATGATTATTCACGTTGGGCTTGGCTAATATTTATCCCAATTGTAATGTTTATTATCACTGCCGTTTCTAATGGGGCCAATCTAACCGATGGTTTGGATGGTTTAGCAGCGGGAACATCAGCGGTCATTGGGCTGGTGCTTGGTTTGCTCGCCTGGGTTTCCGGCAACTTTATTTTTGCCGACTATCTCAATATAATGTATATCCCTAATACTGGTGAGCTAACTATTTATATCAGTGCTTTTGTTGGATCTATGGTTGGATTCCTCTGGTATAATTCATATCCAGCTCAGGTTTTTATGGGCGATACCGGAAGTTTGACCATCGGTGGAATCATTGCAGTATTTGCTATCATGATTCGTAAAGAACTTCTTTTACCGCTTCTGGCAGGGGTCTTCCTTATTGAAGTGGTATCGGTAATGCTTCAAACGACTGTATTCAAAATCAGGAAAAAACGAAAGGGGCTGGCCTATGCTCAGGAAAACAGAGTGTTTAGAATGAGTCCCTTACATCACCATTTTCAAAAAAAGCCACTTCACGAAGTTAAAGTGGTGAACCGGTTTATCATTGTCAGCATTATGCTGGCCATACTCACGATCGTAACATTAAAACTGCGTTAATATGAAGAAAATACTCATACTCGGTGCCGGCGAAAGCGGAATCGGAGCTGCCCTTCTGGGAAGAAAGCTCGGGTATGATGTATTTGTAAGCGACGCATCTAAAATAAAAGATTGCTATAAACAAGAACTTATTTCAGCAGCAATTGATTTTGAAGAAGGGAGTCATTGTCTGGGAAAATTAGCAGGCATTGATTATCTCATTAAAAGTCCCGGTATTCCCCCAAGAATCCCTGTGTTACGTGAAGCAGAAAAGCAAGCAGTTTCTATAATTTCAGAAACGGAATTTGCAGCAAAATATACAAAAGCAAAGAAAATCGGTGTAACAGGAAGTAATGGAAAAACCACTACGGCATCTTTGATATACCATATCATGGATAAAGCGGGTTTAGATGTTTGCTTGGCAGGGAATGTTGGAACTTCATTTGCTCGTAGCCTGGCTGAAAGAGATTATGAATATTTTGTATTGGAACTGAGCAGCTTCCAACTCGATTATATGTTTGAGTTCCACCCAATGGTGAGTGTGATAACCAATATTACTCCCGATCACTTGGAGCGTTACGAAAACTCAATGGGCCTTTATTCTGCTTCAAAATTTCGCATTTGCCAGAATCAAACTTCAGAAGATTACCTGATTTATAATGCTGATGATACCAATACGCAAAAGTATATGCAAAATCACAGCATGAGTGTTAGACTGCTTCCATTTTCTATCTCACAGAGTATTTCTGGAGATGGCGCTTGGGTAAAAGATAATGACTTCGAAATACAAATAAACAACAGCATAATGACAATGATGATTGAACACCTGGCTTTACAGGGGAAACACAATCTGCAAAACAGTATGGCCGCTGCAGTGGCTAGCCGTATTATGGACATCAGGAAAGAATCCATTAAGGAGAGTCTTACTGATTTTCAGAATATTGAGCACCGTTTGGAATTTGTAACCAAGGTGCACGGTATTTCCTTTATTAATGATTCAAAAGCTACCAATGTGAACTCTACGTGGTATGCACTTGAAAGCATGAATCACCCCGTGATTTGGGTTGCTGGGGGCACCGATAAAGGAAATGACTATGCAGATCTTATTCCTCTTGTAAAGGAAAAAGTGAAGGCTATGATTTGCCTTGGCGTTGACAATAGCCGACTGATTGAAACTTTTGCAGATTCAGTGAATGAGATTTTGGAGACTCAAAGCATGAAAACTGCGGTGGAACGTGCATATTATATGGGTTCGCCCGGCGATGTGGTTTTATTATCACCCTCATGCGCAAGCTTTGATCTCTTCGAAAATTTTGAAGATCGCGGAAACAAATTCAAGTTCGCCATCAGAGAATTGTAAAGATGAGTAAGTTTTCACAACATATTAAAGGTGATCGTGTAGTCTGGATGATTGTTGTACTCCTCAGTATTTTTTCAATACTGGCAGTTTACAGCTCAACCGGAACGCTGGCTTTTCGTTATCAGAATGGAAATACTGAGTACTATATTGTGAAACATATATTTACATTGTTTTTGGGCTTATTCTTTATGTATGTAGTCCATAATATTAAATACACTTATTTCTCGCGCTTGTCGCAATTGCTGCTGTATATTTCTATTCCACTCTTAATTTTTACCCTCCTCAAGGGTACTTCTATCAATGAAGCTAGTCGATGGATAACTATTCCGGTATTAAACATCAACTTTCAAAGCTCCGATTTGGCCAAGCTTGCTATAATCTTGTTCCTAGCTCGTTCACTGGCTTTAAAGCAAGGGGATATTAAGGATTTTAAGAATTCTTTCCTTCCAATGATTATTCCGGTTGCGTTGATTACGGTATTGATTATGCCGGCAAACCTCTCAACTGCTTTATTGGTTTTTGGTACTAGCATTATTTTGATGTATGTGGGACGTATCTCGTTTAAGTATATTTCCTATACTGTTGTTATTATTGTTGTCTTGATGGGTTTGGTTATTCTAATCCTTATGCAGCTTCCGGGTCAGGGTCGTGTTAAAACGTGGAGCTCGAGAATAGAGAATTTTTCATCTGGTGTTGACGATGACAACTATCAGGCAGAACAGGCAAAAATTGCTATTGCCAACGGAGGCTTTTTTGGAAAAGCTCCGGGTAATTCTACACAGCGAAATTTTCTTCCTCATCCTTATTCCGATTTTATTTATGCTGTTATTATTGAAGAATATGGACTTGTGGGAGGGGTGTTTATGTTGTTGCTTTACCTCATTTTGCTTTATCGAGGAGTGAATATCGCAATGCGTAGCCCAGGCACATTTGGTGCCTTCCTCTCTATTGGGCTGAGTTTTATTTTGGTTTTTCAGGCGCTCAGCAATATGGCTGTGGCCGTTAATATATTTCCTGTAACCGGACAACCTTTGCCCATGGTGAGTATGGGAGGTACATCTATTTGGTTTACAAGTATTTCGTTAGGAATTATTTTAAGTGTAAGCAGAGGTAATGAAGAAACTAAAACGGGGTTGAATAATGAAAAAGCATAATTATAGAATAATCATATCTGCAGGAGGTACAGGAGGTCATATCTTTCCTGCACTTGCTGTTGCTAGGGCTATTAAAACGATGGATCCTACAACCGAAATACTTTTTGTAGGCGCTGAAGGGCGTATGGAAATGGAAAAAATTCCACAGGCTGGTTTCCCCATTATTGGATTAAAAATAGCAGGTTTCCAGCGAAAACTCAGTCTTAAAAACTTTTTGCTTCCGTTTAAAATTTTGAAGAGTCTTAGAAAAGCTGGTTCAATTTTAAAAGATTTCAGACCACATATTGTGGCTGGTTTTGGAGGATATGCCAGTGGACCTGTATTGCGAAAAGCTTCTTCATATAAGATTCCAACTATTTTACAAGAGCAGAATTCATTTCCGGGATTAACCAATAAGTTATTGGCCAAAAAAGCTTCAAAGATTTTTGTTGCGTATGAAAATATGGATAAGTTTTTTGATGCTAAAAAAATTGTGCTTTCTGGAAATCCAGTGAGGAAAGAATTTGTGGATATGCAAATCAATAGGGATGAAGCAGTGAAATTTTTTGGGTTGGATCCTTCAAAATTTACCGTGCTTGCCGTGGGAGGTAGTTTGGGCGCCCGTACTATAAATTTGGCTCTTTGTGAAGCGGTTCCGGAACTTGAAAAAAAAGATATACAACTGATTTGGCAAAGTGGCAAAAATTATGTTGTAAAAATGTGTGAGAAAGTGCATAGTGATGGATTAAAAGGCATTGTAATTAAAGAATTTATTAAAGAAATGGATATGGCTTATGCTGCTGCCGATCTTGTGATTAGCCGTGCAGGAGCCATTGCTATTTCTGAGTTGCAAAATGTGGGCAAACCGGTTGTGTTTATTCCTTCACCCAATGTGGCAGAAGATCACCAAACAAAAAACGCAAAGGCTTTGGTTGAAAAGAATGCTGCACTTCTACTTCCCGATATAGAAGCCAAAGAAAAAATTGGCGACCTGATTATGGAGTTATGTGGCAACGAAAACAGAAGAGTAGAATTATCCAAAAATATAAAAGAATTGGCTTATCCCGATGCTGCAGAGACCATTGCTCGATGTATTTTGGACATGGCTAAAGAAAAACGAGAGAAAAACGGAAATGGACATTCATAAACTGAATAGCATATATTTTCTAGGAATTGGCGGCATTGGAATGAGCGCCCTGGCCAGATATTTCAAAGCTTTCGGGGTTGAAGTGAATGGCTATGACAAAACGCGCACTCCTTTAACAATTGAGCTTGAGAAGGAGGGAATGGCCGTACATTATGAGGTAAATCCGGCACTAATTCCTCAAAACTGTGATTTGGTAATATATACTCCTGCTGTTCCCGCAGATTTTGCCGAATGGGCAATTATCAAGGAAAGAAATCTTCCCTCAGTGAAGCGATCAGAAGCATTGGCGCTTATATGCAAAGGAAAGAGTAGTATTGCAGTAGCTGGTACGCATGGCAAAACTACCGTTACTTCAATGATTGCGCACATTCTCAAAAAATCCAATTTTCCTGTTAATGCATTTGTTGGTGGGCTGATGACAGAATATGGCACCAATGTTTTTGTTAATCCTGATGCTTCATGGGTGTTGGTCGAAGCCGATGAATATGATCGGTCTTTTCTGCGCCTGGATCCCGATATTGCTGTTGTAAATGCAATAGACGCTGACCATCTCGATATTTATGGTTCGAAAAAGGAATTGGAGTTGGCGTTTGAGCAATTTATGCATAAAACAAAAAATCATTCTTCTTTAATATTCAACTCTAATATTGAAGCAGATTTTATCGAACAGCCAAAAGAAGCATGTACATTCTCTGCAAAAAAGGAAGCTGATTTTACAGCCCAAAATATTCGTGTTGAAAACGGTATTTTCGTTTTTGATATTATTAAAAAATCTTCCGTATATATTCAAAATGCGCAAATGCCTATGCCCGGACGGCATAATATCGAAAATGCATTGGCTGCAGTAGCAGTAGCAGATAAACTGCATATTCAGAAAGAAAAAATTAATGATGCATTGGCTTCTTTCCGCGGGGTGAAACGTCGTTTTGAACGTATATGTCAATGTAATGGGAAAACATATTATGATGATTATGCTCATCATCCTGAAGAGATAAAAGCATTGATAACAGCAGTAAGAGAATTGCATCCTGGCAAGAGGATTTGTGGAATCTTTCAGCCGCATCTCTTTACAAGAACCCGCGATTTTGCTGATGAATTTGCTGAAAGTCTGGGATTGCTCGATCGTGCCGTAGTGACCGATATTTATCCTGCACGTGAAAAAGCGCTGGAGGGAATTAATGCGGATTTTCTGCTTGAAAAAATGGATGGCTGCATTAAAGAATATATTGCTTACAAAGATGTTGCAGCAGCAGTGTGTCGCTTTCCTGAAGAAATAATTCTCAGTATTGGTGCGGGCGATATTGATCGTTTGGTGCCCGAAATTGATAAAAACCTAAGAAACTGCTCATGAGTAGGAAACTTAAAATAGCAATATGGATTGTTGTGATAATCGGAATTATCATAGCATTAAAATATGCTGATTATCGTTTCCGCAAGCAAAAGCTGAAAGAAATAATAATTGAAATTGATATTAATGGATCTGAACCGATGATAGAAGAAGAGGAAATCCGTAGTTTAATTCAGCAAGGACACGACTCAGTTCAGGATCAGGAAGTGGGGGAAGTAGATTTGCAATTGCTTGAAAATCTGATTCAAACCAATCCTTACGTTTTGTCGGTTAATGCTTTTATCAATATGGATGCAACGCTTGAAATTAATGTGAAGCAGCGCAAACCTTTGTTGAGAATTTTCAATACCCGTGGCGAATCGTATTATGTTGATTGCGATGGAGTTTTGCTCCCTCTGCATCCAGAAACTTCTGTTTACGTGCCAATTGCAAATGGAGATATTCGTGGGGCTTTTCTGCCTTCACTCGAATATAGACGCTTTGATACCATTACCGAGGAACAATGTCGCGTAATTTCTGTTGAGGAAAAACTCTTTCACATGGCAGAAATAATTGCAGAGGATAGTCTTTTGTCAGAGTTGGTGGCTCAAATATTTGTGGTGAATGCTTCGCATTTTGAGTTGGTGCCACGTATTGGAAATCATAAAATTATTTTCGGCGATGCCTATGATTCAGAAGAAAAACTGATGAAACTCAAATATTTTTACTCAGAAGCGTACAGAAAGTATGACCTTGGAATATACAAGGCTTTCGATCTGCGCTTTAGAAATCAAGTGGTTTGTATAAAAAAATAGATAGCATGAAAGAAAAAGATGGACCTCAAATTGTTGTCGGACTCGACATTGGAACCACCAAAATTGCCTTGCTGGTTGGTTATTTAAATGAGCACGGCAAGCTTGAAATTATGGGCCATGCAAAAACACCATCGCTTGGTGTGAAAAAGGGCGTTGTGGCCAATATTGAAAAAACCATCGAGTCGATATTGACGGTGAAGGAAGAAACAGAAGATATGAGCTCAGTAAACATTAATGTGGTTAATGTTGGCATTGCCGGGCAGCATATCAAAAGCCTTCAGCATCGAGGTAGTATCATTCGTGAAAACACGGAAACAGAAATCCAGCAGTCGGATATTGATCATCTGATTGAAAATATGTATAAGCTGGTTATGGCTCCGGGTGAAGAAATCATTCATGTAATTCCTCAGGAATATATTGTTGATGGTGAAAGTGGAATCAAAGATCCTGTAGGAATGGCCGGAGTTTCACTCGAAGCTAATTTCCATATCATTACCGGTAAAATCACTGCTGCACGAAATATTGAGAAATGCGTAAGTCGCTCAAATTTGGTTATGACCGATATGGTATTAGAACCTATTGCATCGTCAATGGCGGTTTTGAGTGAAGAAGAAAAAGAAGCAGGCGTTGCCTTGGTTGATATTGGTGGTGGTACAACTGATATTGCCATTTTTCAGGATGGAATCATTCGTCATAGTGCAGTTATTCCATTTGGAGGTGATATTATTACCGAAGATGTGAAAGAAGGTTGCTCTATTCTGAAAAACCAAGCAGAACTTCTGAAGGTGAAACATGGCTCTGCTTTGGATGCACAAGTGAAGGAAGAAATTTACATTTCAATACCCGGCTTGAAAGGTCGCCCTCACAAAGAAATTTCAATGAAGAACCTGGCTAAAATTATTCAGGCTCGCATGGATGAGATTATCGAATTCGTGGAATATGAAATTAAAAACTCTGGCTACGAGAAAAAACTTATTGCAGGAATTGTGCTTACTGGTGGCGGATCACAACTTAAAAACATTGCGCAGCTCTTCCAGTTTAGAACAGGACGCGAAGCACGCATAGGTTTTCCGGCAGAACATCTTTCGGCCAATGTGCCTAAAGAATTGCACTCTCCCATGTACTCGACTGGTATAGGGCTGGTTTTGAATGGATTCAATGCACTGAATGCAGGTAAATCAAACAATAAAATTCCAAATCAGGGTAAAGTGCAAGGTGGAGGTTTTATTAAAAAACTTTTCAATAAAGGCATGAATTTTTTCGATGAGGACATTTCTTAGCTAAATAGTTGATAAATGCACGATTTACTGTTGAAAAGTTTTAGCGAAAGCCTTGAAAATGAAGACGAACATAATTATTTTTACAGATTAATAAAAAGGAGTTCTTATGCAGGACACAAATCAAGACATTAGTTTCAATATCGAGTTTAAACCAGCTGGCAACCAAGCGTCTATTATTAAGGTTTTCGGTGTCGGCGGCGGCGGTAGCAATGCTGTAAATCATATGTACCGTCAGGGAATTCGTGGTGTAGATTTTATGATTTGCAACACAGATGCTCAGGCATTAGAGAATAGCCCGGTTCCAAACAAACTGCAGATTGGTTATAATCTGACGGAAGGTCGTGGTGCGGGTAATATTCCAGATGTTGGAAAAGAAGCTGCTGAGGAAAGTCGCAAAGAGATTGAAGAAGTATTGAGTAAGAATACCAAAATGGTTTTTATTACAGCAGGAATGGGCGGTGGAACCGGTACTGGTGCTGCACCTGTTATTGCTGAAATAGCCAAAGAAATGGATATTTTAACCGTGGGGATAGTAACTATGCCTTTCAAATTTGAAGGCAATAAGCGTCGTCTTCAGGCTCAATTAGGTATTGAAGCTATTCGCGAAAATGTTGATTCTCTGCTTATTATAAATAATGACAAGGTTCGGGAGTTTTATGGAAACCTGAAACTAACCGAAGCCTTTGCCAAAGCCGATGATATTCTTGCTATTGCTGCCAAAGGTATTTCTGAATTGATTACTGTTACAGGCTATATCAATGTGGATTTCGAAGATGTAAAAACCGTGATGAAAGATAGCGGTGTTGCCATAATGGGTATTGGAATGGCCGAAGGCGAAAATCGTGCTTTAACAGCAGTTGAAGATGCATTGAATAGTCCACTTCTCAATGATAGTGAGATTACTGGTGCGGAAAATATATTGCTTTATATTGCCAGTGGCTCGGATGAAATTACCATGGATGAGGTAACTGAAATCTCTGATTATATTCAGGATGCTGCAGGCGCTTCTGCCGAAATTATTTGGGGTAATGGAACCGATGAAGCATTGGGTGCCGCCATTAGTGTTACTGTTGTGGCTACTAATTTTAATGCTCGCCCAATTGAAGAAATGAGCAATACCCGCATTGTAGAGCTGGAAGCTGAAAACAAAGAAGAATCAATGCAGGAAGAGCAGCAAATGACGGTTATCGATCGTAGCATGAGTGAAAATGTGATAAATCCGCCAGAACTTCCAAAAGAGCCTGTTCGTGAGAAGATTACTATTAATCTTACGGATGAAGATGAGAGTGTTGTTAATGAGCATAAAATGGAAACCGAGGACTTCTTCTCCGATCACCTGAGTGAAGAAATGCAGGATTCATATTTCCCTAAATCTGAGCCAGAAGAAACGTTTGAGCCTCAGGAACAGGAAAGTTTGCATAGCAAGCAGCAGGAACGTATCCAAACCTTAAAGGATTTCAATTTTAAGATTCAAAGTCCTGAAGAGATGGAAGAAATGGAACAAAAACCTGCTTATGAACGTCGCGGAGTGATTCTGAAAGAAGAAATTCCATCAGATGAAAAAGTGGTTAGCAGATTCACACTAAGTGAAAATGGGGAGAAAAAAGTGGAGATTAAAGGAAATAATTCCTTCCTCCACGATAATGTTGACTAATTAAGGCTTCATATCAAAATTTCATGGGTGAAAAAAGAGGCTGTCCGTTATGGATAGCCTCTTGGTTTTATATGAATAAAAATGACTAGTTGTATGCCACAATTACCTCAAATGATCCGGTATACAATCCGGAGCTTTGATTTGGGTTTACATTTAATGTTGCTCCAATGTTTAGTTCAGCTAAACCATTACCGTCAAGTATTGAAATCTGTCCAAGGTCAGATACATAATTGTCTATGGTCATAAATTCACCATTGTACTCTATCTCAGTGAATAGAGGTAAATCAATTGTAAATGTTGCATTTGGATGACCCGTAATGATGAAGTTAGCTGCGCTATTAGAGTTGCCAGCAGAAATTAGTGTTATACCACCATTTCCTGAGCGTGAACCGTCCGTTGCAATTGTTACTGATCCAAATGTGGGACCTGAAGCAATATTTCCAAATGTCAAATCAATGTTTTTTACAATTTCCAGAGGCTCTACAATATTTGCAGTTGCTTCACCAGTTGCTAAGCCGTTTACTGGCATCATAAATACCCTGTTTTGAGCTTGAAGCTGAATGCTCAACATAACTATAAGGGCGAAAATCGGAAGTACTAAAAACCTTTTCATAATCCTTTGTTTTTTTGTTATTATTGTTTGATGTATTTCAATTGGTGTTCCAAAAACCATTAATGAGAGCATTAATTTGTGTAAGGCGATGTATATCAGCACTATAAAGGCTTATGTTCTTGGTGGTTTGTTTTGTGTTACCTGGAATTTTGTCTCAGTCTTGGACATAAATTCCTTAAATAAGACGCAGCAATCAGGTATTAAAAAAACCATGCAGTAAAGTGCATGGCTTTCAGAAATATATCTTGACTAGTTATATGCTACTATGATGTCAAAATTGCCACTATAATAGCCCGGTGCCTGATTGGGATTTATATCTAAAGATGCTCCAATTTGAATGATTGATTCTCCGTTTGAGTTTAATGTGGATCCGGCGCTTTGGTTGCTGGTGAATTCGCTCACCATCATTTCATTATTATTCGAAGATAGTTTAGTCATGCCAGGTAATGAAATACAATATGCAGTATTGGGTGCACCTGTTATTTTGAAAGATGCCGCACCATTTTCACATTCAGTTTTCACAATGCTTGCACCACCGGTTGCTATTCTGTTGCCATTTGGGTACACTTGAATTTTTCCTGATTCCGAACCGGGAGAAATATTTCCAAAAGACATATTGTTGTCGTTATCAATTTGAATAGGGTTGGTGATTTGTGCTGAGGCAAATGCCATACATTGCGATATAGGCTTAGAATCACTGTTCTTGGTTTGTGCAAAAGAACAAATTATGATAGAGAAAACAAATAGAAAAACAAATATGAACCGCCACATGATCCGTAGTCAATTTATTCTAGATAAATATAAAGAACTGATGAGGTCGAAGTAAGGGTGTTTTTACGTAACAGTGTAAGTGTTTAAACGCAAAGAGGCTGTATCATAACTGATACAGTCTTTTTTTATGCAGCAAGTTCCAGATATTTAGGGAATGTGATTTTTACAAGTTTTGCTT